>PLLW01000084.1 GCA_003141435.1 Ignavibacteriales bacterium | reverse complement strand
TCTATGTATATACTTACTCTTTGCTATAGCCAAAGATAATGTTTTTTCGCCGCAAGCGGCGGGGAACTTACCCCGTAGCGATTAGATGCTATATGTATCTGCGGTAATCGCCGTTCAAGTTGCGGATATTTATTTATGAATTCCAGGTACTTTTCCTCTGCAGTTTTACTTATTATCGAGATGATCCTCTGCTCAAATGCTATAAAGGCATTCTGAAGCAATATTCTGAAAAATCGTTCAAGTTTTGGAATCTTTATGTAGAGATCTTCCATTGAAGGATTGTCAAGTTGCGATACTTCGCTATCTTCTAATGCCTCTATATAAAGTGAAGCAGGTTTCTTTGTTAAAAAACTAGCCATGTCCCCAATCCACCAATCCTCTATCGCAAATTGTACATTGTGCTCAAATCCATTTTCATCGATATAATAGGAGCGAAGACATCCTTTTGTTACAAAATTCTGATATCTGCTTACCTCACCCGCTTCCCCTAGGAACTGATGCCGCTTAACCTTCTTTGCCTTTAACGAAGAACAGAAATTTTCCTTTTCTTCATCTGTTAATTCTATATGCTTGCTTAAATTCTGTAGGATAAGGTTAGTTTCCATTTATGTCAGTGCTTAATTGTTTTCATTTTAATGCCATCGCTTTTTCAAACACTGTCTTTGAGTGATTTGCAATATCCCTAACTTCAATCACATCGGCAATCTTTGAGTTCTTATCTACTATGAAAGTAACTCGCTTATCAAACCCAAGTATTCCAACTACTCCGTATTCCTTTGAAACCTTCTTATCTGCATCGGAAAGTAGTGGGAAGTTTAACTTGTAATCATCAATGAATTTTTTTATTGCAGGTTTGTCGTCAGTACTTATACCAAGCACAGGTATATTATTCTGTTTGAATTTGCTCCAGTCATCTCTTATTCCGCAAGCTTCTTTGGTGCAGCCCGGTGTGCTTGCCTTTGGATAGAAATAAACAATCACCGGCGTCTTTCCTTTATAACTGGAAAGTTTATAGGATTTCCCAAATGCATCCTGAAGCGTAAAATCTGGTGCTTTATCTCCTGCTTTTAATTTAACACCTGTCTGAGCAGATACAATATATATTATTACTAATACCATCACGAGGATGGAAATAACCTTTAACATACAACCTCCTTTATCATTTTATCCATATACTATATTAACCAATCAATTTTTCTCCAGGTTCATTTTCTTGGTTAATGGTTCATTATCCCTTAATATGCTAACCTCTACAATTTGCCCGGTCCTGAATTCCTGAAATACTCCTTTTACCATCTGGTCATTTGAAATTGAATATTTATCTACTTTCATTATTATGTCCCCGACCTTTAATCCTGCTCTGCTCGCAGGTGAGTTGGGAACAATTTGTGTAACGATTACTCCTTTGGTTGACTTCAGGTTATAATACTTTGCAATCCCTTCATCTATATTCTGTATGCCCATACCGATATTAAAGTCACGATCTATCTTTCCATGATCTTTCAGTTCAGTAATTATTCTTTTAATTTTATTGATTGGTATGGCAAAACCCAAGCCTATATTTCCCTGTACTCCCCCGGCTGTATAAATAATCGTGTTCATTCCAATAACTTCGCCAAGACTATTAACAAGCGGACCGCCGCTGTTTCCTCCGTTGATTGCAGCATCTGTCTGAATCATATTAAGGTAAAATCTGTTTTCTATCGGCTCAAGGTTTAGCCCTGTAGATGAAACAACCCCCACTGTAACAGTTGGTTTATCATTTACTTCAAACAAACCAAATGGGTTTCCTAAAGCAATTACCCATTCACCGATAATAACATCGTCCGAATTGCCGAATGTTACATATGGGAGGTCTGTTCTATTAATCTTCAAAAGACATATATCCGACGGCTGATCGCTCCCTACTAATTTTGCTGAAACCTGTTCTCCATTTGTCATCGTTACAGTTATTTCAGAAGCATTTCCCGCCACATGATCGTTTGTAACAATATATCCGTCTGAAGAAATAAGATATCCGGAACCTAAACTCTTTACTTTCTGATTATATGACTGATTCGGGAAAAATTGTTTGAAAAATGGATCATTAAACATAGATCCAAATGGGTCTGTATATTGTACTACTTGAGTTACATTTATACCAACAATCGCTGGACTAACTTTTTTTACCGTCTCTGTTATTATCGTTCTTCGTGAATTTGATATTTCATCATTCTTCTGCTGATATTCTTCTGCCTTGTTATTTGTTTCATGATAAAGTGTATCCTTCTTTTCAATAAAATAAAATAGAGATCCTGAAAAGAATAAAAGTGCAGCAACAAGTAGAATTATTTTTCTCTTTGATAACATTGTTTAACCCTTCTTATTTATAATGTTAAATTTTGTTAATAGTTCCATTAATGGATCGATGTGCTTTATAAAAATAATTATTAGTAAGGCTGTGGAAAAAAACATTAGGGAAGATATGGACTCCGCTTTAGGGAATGAATATTTGTATACGTAATCAGGAAATGTAAAGATTATTAGTATTGCTAAAATGGTCGCTAGTATATTTCCAAGTAGTATGTCCCTTTTTATTAGATACACCAGAATCCAGGTCAATATCCAGATGGATGGAATAAATGGAGCAATAAGAATAGTACCCCCAAGTGATGTGGCTAACCCCCTTCCTCCTTTGAATTTTATCCATGGGTTGTAACAATGACTTAATATTGCAAATAATAAAGCAATTGCAGCGTAACTAAAACCAAATGGAAAAAGCAGGAGTGGTATATAAGCACTTAAAAGCCCCTTTATGGCATCAATAAAAAAAACAAGTAACCCTGTTATTTTTGAATTGGTAATATCAAATGTGTTCATTGCCCCAACATTACCGCTTCCCGAAGTCATAATATTTATCCCTCGTCTCTTTAATATGAGATGTCCTGTCGGGATAGAACCTAAAAGGTATCCAATTATTGCACTGAATAAATAATACATTTCCCTTAACCTAACAAATTGTACAAAATTACAAAAAAAATATTTATATACGCGTCTGTAAACACAATAAGAATAGTGAAAAAGTGTTTAAATTGACAATCAGGCAATAATTAAATAATTTAAATAATTAAATTAAAAGCTGAAAACAATACAGTCTGATATGATTGAACAATATATCCCGATTTTCTTAGTTATCGTATTTGCGGCAATATTTGCCATTGTAGTGGTTTTATCCTCTTCAATTATCGGTCCGCAGAGACCTACACCGGAGAAACTCTCAACATATGAAAGTGGGATGAAACCTGTAGGCTCTACACATGAAAGGGTGTCCGTTAAATACTATCTTGTGGCAATGCTCTTTATAATATTTGATCTGGAAGTCATATTTGTCTATCCATGGGCTGTCCAGTTCAAAAACCTATTCCATGAAATTGGATCTTCTGTATTCTTTTCGATGTTAATATTCTTGATAGTGTTGGAGTTAGGTTATTTGTACGTGTTTAAGAAAGGTGGCTTTAAATGGGACTAGAATCAAAATTAAAACAGGATGGGTTTTTTACTACTACTGTTGATGCGCTCGCAGCATGGTCACGGAAAAATTCTGTGTGGCCGATGCCGATGGGGATATCCTGTTGTGCAATTGAAATGATGGCAGTAGGTGATCCTAAATTCGATATTGCAAGGTTCGGATCCGAAGTGATGAGATTTACTCCGCGGCAGTGTGATCTGATGATAGTGGCTGGCACCGTCACATTTAAGATGGCGCATGTGGTTAAAAAAATATTTGATCAGATGCCCGAACCCAAATGGGTTATAGCAATGGGAGCATGTACTTCTTCTGGTGGTATGTACAGATCTTATAATGTCGTACAGGGAATAGATCAGTTCCTGCCTGTGGATGTGTACCTCGCAGGATGCCCTCCGCGTCCGGAAAATTTACTTAACGCACTGATTCAAATACAGAAAAAAATCGGGAAAACTAGGGTAAGAGATTACCCCGATCAACCTCTCGAACCGCAAACCATTCAGCAAAATTGATAATTATGGAATTCAAAGAATTACTTTTACAAAAGATTAAGGATTGTTTGCCCGGGTTTGAGTTTACTCCTGCTGAATATTTAGGAGAATTGACTCTCTCTTTTAATAAAAAAAATATTGTTAAAGTCTGTCAATTGCTGAAAGCTGATCCTGAATTATCATTCAACCTTTGTGAAGATATAACCGCCATTGATTGTGCTCGAAGAACAGATCGGTACACTGTTGTTTATCATATCTTTTCTATGAATAATAAATTCNNTGGAAAACTGCTGATTGGGAAGAAAGAGAAACCTATGATATGTATGGTATTCATTTTAACAATCATCCTGATCTCAGAAGAATGTATATGCCTGAAGATTTTGAATATTATCCATTACGTAAGGACTTTCCGCTCATGGGTATTCCTGGCTCATTTCCTCTACCTAAGAAATAAAAGATTATGGATAAATTAACAAAAGAGGATGTACATCCAAAAATAATTGAAGCACTGCTTGGCGCCGATTCCAATATAACTGTTGAGGATGCTTTAGAGAACGAAATGATCCTTAATATGGGACCTCAGCATCCTGCCACTCATGGAGTTCTAAGATTATTATTAAGATTAGATGGCGAAACTATTATCGCATGCGTCCCTGAGCTGGGTTACCTTCACAGGGGTTATGAAAAGATGGCTGAGAATATGACTTATTATGAATTTATTCCTCATACCGACCGCCTTGATTATCTTGCCCCTCTTTCAAATAATGTTGCTTGGGTGCTTGCAGTTGAAAAGTTGGCAGGAATAGAAGTCCCGCCCCGCGCCCAGTAT
The DNA here is from genome assembly GCA_003141435.1 of Ignavibacteriales bacterium. Taxonomy (GTDB): domain Bacteria; phylum Bacteroidota; class Ignavibacteria; order Ignavibacteriales; family Ignavibacteriaceae; genus Fen-1301. Next base: position 6,532 of record PLLW01000084.1, on the reverse strand, counting down.
ATCAGGATGATGATTTGCGAACTCTCAAGAATAGCATCCCACCTTGTTGCTATAGGTGCGCTTGCTATGGATGTTGGAGCTTTGACTGTTTTACTATGGACCTTTAGGGAAAGAGAAAAAATCCTTGATATCTGGGACATACTTTGTGGAGCTAGATTTACCACAACTTACACAAGGATCGGTGGAGTGGCAAATGATATTCAGCCCGAAGCTTTAGCTAAAGTAAAATGGTTCCTGGATCAGTTTGATAACAATCTTTCAGAATGTGAGCAGCTATTAAATAGAAATAAGATATTTATTGATAGGCTTGAGGATGTAGGCATTGTTTCTGCCAAGGATGCGGTTGATCTTGGACTAACTGGCCCTACCTTAAGAGGAAGTGGTGTTGAATATGATCTTAGAAGAGCCGCGCCTTATCTCTTTTATAATGAAATGGATTTTAAAGTAATAACTTATCCGGAAGGAGATTGTCTCGCCCGTTACTTTGTAAGAGTTGATGAATGTAGAGAAAGTGCAAAAATAGTAAGACAAATTCTAAGCAAAATACCGCAGGGAGAAGTTCGCGCTAATAGCCCTAAGAAAGTTCTTCCTAATAAAACTGAGATTTATTCTAAAATGGAAGAACTTATTCATGATTTTATGATAGTGAATTTCGGAATAAATCCTCCTGAAGGAGAAATATATTCCGCAATAGAAAACCCCAAAGGTGAATTGGGCTTTTATATCGTAAGCAAAGGGGAGGGACATCCATGGAAGTGTAAGATCCGCTCTCCTTCGTTTGTAAATTGTCAGGGACTCCCTCTCATGATAAAAGGACATATGGTCTCGGATGTTGTTGCTATTGTAGGAAGTATTGACCCCGTTATGGGTGAAGCCGATAAATAATAATTTGGAAATGAAAATACAAGTATAATGGAATTCAAATTTACAGAAGATAATCTCAAACGGATAGAAGAATCATTAAGTAGATATCCTCAGAAAAGAGCTGCCTTAATGCCGGTCCTTTTTATTGCCCAGGAACAGAATGAGTATATATCGGGGGAAGTAATGACCGAAATTTCAAGAATACTTGAGATTACCCCCGAGGATGTATTGGGAGTTGTAACTTTCTATACAATGTATCATCAGCAGCCGGTCGGTAAATACCATATTCAGGTTTGTACTAATGTCTCCTGCATGTTAAAAGGAAGTTCCGGCATATATGAACGTGTAAAAGAGAAACTTGGACTTGATCATATGCAGGTCACAAAAGATAAACTCTTTTCTCTTGAAGAAGTTGAATGTATGGGTTCATGTGGAACTGCCCCAATGTTAGCTGTGAATGAAGATTATTTTGAGAATTTAACTAAAGAAGAAGCCGATCAAATTATAGAATCCCTAAAAAACAGGAATTAATGGAAAAAATAGTTCTTCCCGATATTAAAGATGTTCACCTTATTGATGTTTACCTCCGGAACGAAGGATACAACGGAGCAAAGAAAGCATTCACTCTTCAGCCCGATGAAATAATTGAACAGGTTAAAAGATCAGGTTTAAGAGGTAGGGGAGGCGCTGCGTTTTCTGCAGGGCTTAAGTGGAGCTTCATGCCAAAGACAACTGATAAACCTAAGTATCTTTGTGTTAATGGTGATGAGAGTGAACCGGGCTCTTTTAAGGATAGGCAGATATTAGAACATAACCCGCATCAATTAATAGAAGGAATTCTTATTACCTGCTATGCGATTGGAGCTAAGACAGCCTACATCTACATTAGAGGTGAATACCATAAATGGATCAAGCTCTTTGAAAAAGCTCTTGCCGATGCCTACGCTAACGGATTTGTAGGTGACCTGATGAAGGAGAAATTCAATACTGACTTTTTCTGTAATATATATGTCCATAAGGGAGCGGGAGCATATATTTGCGGTGAGGAATCTTCACTAATGAATTCTCTCGAAGGACATAGAGGCTACCCGCGGGTAAAACCCCCATTCCCGGCACAGAACGGTTTATGGGGTTGCCCCACTACTATAAATAATATCGAAACCATAACTAATATTTCACCTATCATTATGAAAGGCTGGGAATGGTTTTCTAAAATCGGAGAACCGAAACACCCCGGTACTATACTTTATGGAATTAGCGGACATGTTAATAAACCCGGTGTTTATGAACTTCCAACCGGAATGCTATTAACCGATTTGATTTATAAATATGCAGAAGGTGTCCCCGGTAATAAAAATATATTATGTGTAATCCCCGGTGGATCATCTATGCCCCCCCTGAGAGGAGATCAGATTGATGGGGTTAAAATGGATGCCGAATCCCTCCGTGCAGCTGGCTCTGCAATAGGAACTGCCGCTGTCATAGTTATGGATGAGGATACGGACCTTGTAAAGGTGCTTGAGAGGATAGCAAAATTCTATCATCATGAAAGCTGCGGACAATGCACACCTTGCCGGGAAGGGACAGGCTGGATATTGAAAATATTAAATAGGATAGCCGATGGTAATGGATCAATCCATGATCTTGATCTTCTGGTCTCTGTAGCCGGGAATATTGAGGGGAATACTATTTGTGCTTTAGGTGAAGCCGCAGCTTGGCCTGTTAAATTCATGATTCAGCGTTTCAGGGATTATTTTGATAAAAGAGTAAGCAGGGAAGTCAATATACCGCCGATAAATAAAGTACATTCAATGCGCCATACCGAAATTCCCCTGGCAGATGGCAGTATTATTACTTAAACGAACCCTTTTGGGAGTTTAAGCCCATTCAATACCCATAGAATAGGCTTAAGAATCCCAAAAGGATTCGCTAAAGTGATAATAGTTATATAAATAAGTTAAGTGGAGCTGATACATAAGAAAAATCGTTATTTTGGGGTAAAATGTGAGAAATAGCGGGCTTCTTCCTAGAAAAGATAGAAGAAATAGATTTGTATGGGGAGATATATAGTTATACGGAATATATTTAGAGTATAATTATCCTAAATCCTTGCTACCAAACTTATTATAGTGGGTGAAATCTTTAATATCCCGGCGTACTCTTAAATGTTTTGCCGGAGTGGAGACAGTATAACCTAAACGGCATGGAAAGGCAATATTCAGATTTTTTGGTATATGAAGTATGTTTTTTACTTCTTTTTCTGTTGTTCCAGAACTAAGGGAACTTACAATTTGAAAACAGATACCAAGGGAATTTGCCATGAGCCACATATTTTCCATTACACATCCCAGACTTAAAGCACCAAGGAAATCTCCTTCAGAAGCGGGGGCTCTTTTAGCCGGATAATAAACAACAAAAAGCATTGTAGGACATACCGGAAATGGCCTTTGCATAGATGAATCATCTTTCTCATTTTTATCCAGTTTGAAATCAGGGTTTCTCCATGATGGGGGAAACATTGTACCTAAAAGTCCAGTTTTCTTTCTGAGCAGCTCCTCTTCGGAGAAAGACAACTGCTTATAATTTTCCCGGACAAAAGTTTCAGAAATGGGTCGTTTTATATTTCCGATAGATTCCAGAAGTTTTTTGTTATCAACAACAATTATTTCAAAGTTCTGCATATTATGCGCAGTAGGAGCCCAGCGTCCTGCTTCGAGTATTTGCAATAAGTCATCCTTTGCGATTTGACGTTTTGTATCAAGCGGAGTTCTTACAGATTTTCTTTCCTGCATTAGATTTAATAATTCTTTCATAATGACCTCTTGATATAAAAATTATTTTTTATTTGTTTGGTGATCCATCTTGAGCACTGACCTGAAATGCACTTTAGCCGTCATCATTTTTTCATAGGCTAATGCTACCTGTTCCAGAGGGAATACTTCTACCAGTGGAATAACCTTTGTAAGGACACTGAATCTGATAGTATCTTCAATATTTCCACCGACAGATCCGCGAATAGAACGTTCACCCCCTAACATAAGCATTGGAGGTATCTGCATCAAATCGCTGGCACCTGTTACAATAATTGCCTGTCCGTTACGACCGAGTCCCGGAATTAAATCAGAGATAGCTTTACCACTTGGAGCTGTGCAAAGAATTACACGTGCACCGCCTAATTTCATTAATTGTTTTACAGCTTCGCCGGATTCGGTATCGATATAAACATGAGCGCCAAGTTTGTAGGCAAGCTCTTCCTTTTCTTTACCGCGGGATAAGACGACTGTCTTAAATCCTAATTTAACTGCATATTGTACGGCAAGATGTCCTAATCCTCCCAGACCATGTATTGCAACGAGATCACCACCCTGAGCACCGCTAAGCTTTAATGCGCCAAACGTTGTTCGCCCAGCACACAGGAGGGGTGCTGCATCAACTGAGCTAAGTTCATCAGGGATACTTACTATTACTTCGGGTCGCGCTATCATATATTCTGCATAACCGCCATCGAGATGAATGCCGGTAGTTAAAGAGTTTTCGCAAGCTCCGAAATCGCCTTTACGGCAAGCACTGCATTGATTACAATGTCCACCGTGCCAGCCGACGCCAACTCTTTGTCCCACTTTCCAGTTTGTAACCATTAATCCTACCTTATCAACTATACCCACCACTTCATGACCAGGAATAATTGGATATTTAATTCCCGGGAAATGTCCTTCTTTGGAAATAGCATCGCCATGGCATATACCGCAAGCTTCTACTTTTATTAAGACTTCATTATCGCGGGGCTGAAGAACATCTTTTTGAATTAACTCGAAGTCGCCGCCAGGCGTACTTACTTGAATTGCTTTCATTATCTGCATAAGGTTTATTTAGTGATTTGTTTATATTTCAAATTGCAGCGTCATAGCTACTGGTTTTATGCATTATTTGACAAGAAATTATTAAATTAGGTTTTATGTAAATACTTAGACTTACGGAGATGCATAATCAGTAAAAAGCCTCAAGAACGCATATACATTGCGTAAATGAGGCTATTTTTTATAAGCGGAAAGGGAGGGATTCGAACCCTCGGTACCCGTGAAGGTACACACGCTTTCCAGGCGTGCCAGTTAAGCCACTCCTGCACCTTTCCGAAATGGCATGCAAATATAGGGAAACAGGTGTTTTTATCAAAAAGGAATAAGATACATTTGTATTGGATAAGATGTTACGAAGACAGCTTTTTATAAACCTATTAATCACCAATAAATAACTGAAGGGATTTATATATCTGGTCGAAAGGCATTTCCTCATTCGTCCAGAGTTCAAAAGATTTAGCCGCCTGATGTACAAGCATTTTTAATCCGCTTATAGGAATAGCTCCATGTGAAGCAGCAAGCTTAAGGAGTTTTGTTTGTGGTGGATTGTAAACAAGATCAAAGACTATCTGATCTTTAACGAATGAATTTTCAAGAGAAGTTACAATATCATCCTGATCGGGATACATACCAACCGGAGTAGCATTTATTATAAGCTTTGAATTACTGAATATTCCTACAAGATCAGGGGGAAACAATTCTTTTGTTTTTATCCCATCATATTTCATTTTATCGCTGAAATATTTTTTCAAAGCCTCGGCGCGTTGTTCGGTCCGATTAATTATATGGATAACCGCAGGCTTAAAATACCTGATAAGAGTATAGATGACAGCGCGTGCAGATCCTCCCGCCCCCACAATACTAACCTCTTTACCAAAGATATCATCTTTATATGGATTAAGAGATTCGAGGATGCCATTAATATCTGTATTATAGCCAGTAAGTTTGCCATCATCATTTACAACGGTGTTAACAGATCCGATTATAGAAGCTTCTTCAGAAACATCATTCATGAACTGAAGAATATTCTCTTTGTGAGGGATCGTAATGTTAAATCCCTTAATATCCAGAGCAATCATTCCCTTAAGTGCATTTTTAAGGTTTGCTGCCGGGACATCAAACGGAAGATAAATATAATCCAGCTTCTTTAATTCAACAGTAACATTATGGATAAAGGGGGAATAAGATTGTTTTATAGGATGCCCCAATAATCCTATTATTTTTGTATTCAGGTGAAAGGAATCTTTCATTTAGTAAATTAAATAATTATAAAAGAGAATAGATCAAATATACAGTAGTAGCATTACACTGCAAAATATTTGAGATAGAATGTGACTTGATTATTAATATTCCCCAAGGAGTTTTTTGAAAAGTTTTGATGATCTGATTTCCGGATATTCTTGTGCGAACTCTGACCGCATTGAGGGATCAATTGAGAAAGCAGATTTAAGACATTCAATCGCTTCTTTAGGTCTGCTGATAATAAAATTAACCTTTGCCTTCCCATAATGAGAAGCGGCATCATTTGGATTAAGAGATATACACTGATTATATGCATTAATTGCTTCAAGCCAGTCGCCCATTTCAAAATAAGTTTCCGCAAGATTAAACCAAACCTGGAAATTTTCTGGTTCTAATTTCAAAGCAGAAGTATAACTGTCAACAGCTTCCTGAAGCTGACCTAACGAATATTCAAGATCGGCTTTAGCATACCATGCTTCGGCACAATCCTGAGACAAAGAGATAGCGCGATTAAAATCTTTTAATGCCAAATGAAATTTACCGATGGAATCATAGCAAAATCCCCTTGA
>PLLW01000119.1 GCA_003141435.1 Ignavibacteriales bacterium | reverse complement strand
GATATTTGAAATATTTAATTCGAGCAGTCGAATCAAGTGCTCGCAAATCTTTTTTTACAGTATCCTTTTTAGCAAAAAGAGTATCTTTTTTTACAAATCCGGTATCCTTGCGGGTAATAGACTTTGAACTATCATTCTTATTAATATTTGGAGTATTATTTAATCCGGAAGGATTAGTGGTATTTATGGTTTGTCTGCCATTGTTTTTGCCTGTATCGGACTGAACAGAATTATTCAAACTGGGGTTAATACTTATATTGTTCTGGGAATTTTTATTTCCGCCGGAATCAGGAGGAAGGGAAATAGGAATTTGTATCTCTTTAAGGGGTTGAGAACTGGCAATGTTAGTGTGATTTACTGGTCCATTAATATGTTTCAGATAATTGTTACCTAAAAGATTAAAGCATGCATCTACCCAAATTAATTTATTGACCTGAGAAATGTATGGAGAACTAAAACCGAAATTAATAACTGCAAAAGATATTACAGCATATAATATAGTTACGCAGATACTCTCCCGCACTAACTTTATGAATCTCTGTTTAATAAGGAAACCCAACTACAAATTATTAATTTTTTCCTAAGAGTATAAAATTAACTATATATCCTCTACATTTTATTTATTTTACGAAAAAAAATTAGTCAAATAAAATAAAAGTTACAATAAATGTTTCTATATATCCCAAAACCTGATGATAAATTTATATGTTTAATATAAATGATTTAGGGTAAATTTTTATCACTTCTCACCTAATAAATACGAATTCGGCCGGGGGAACTTTTATTTAGCGAATGGGAAACTAAAAGACAAGCTGTCATTTCTAACAGCTCATCTTAATAATTTATCTTTTGTTTATCGGAGTATATTCACGTTTTGCAGCACCAGTATAAATCTGTCGTGGCCTTGAAATTCTAATACCGGGCGTTTCTTTCATTTCTTTCCACTGGGCGAGCCAACCTGGAAGCCTACCAAGAGCAAACATCACAGTAAACATATTTGTAGGAATACCCATTGCCCTGTATATAATTCCGCTGTAGAAATCTACATTTGGATATAATTTTTTCTCGATGAAATAAGGATCCTTTAATGCGGCTTCTTCAAGATTCTTAGCAATTTCGAGAAGGGGGTCATTTATTCCGAGGAGGTTCAATACTTTATCAGCAGACCCCTTTAGTATCTGAGCACGGGGATCAAAATTCTTATAAACCCTATGTCCGAATCCCATTAGCTTAAAGTTTGATTCTTTATCCTTAGCGAAATTAATATATTTCTTATAATTGCCCCCATCCTTTTTAATATGTTCGAGCATTTCGATCACCTCTTGATTTGCTCCACCATGCAGTGGTCCCCATAATGCACAAATTCCCGCTGATATTGTGGCAAATAAATTAGCATTGCTACTCCCAACCATTCTGACGGTCGATGTACTACAGTTCTGCTCATGGTCAGCGTGAAGAATCAGCAGAAGATCAAGTGCATCTTCAAGCACTTTGGGAACTTCGTACTCTTCGGAAGGGACGGCAAACATCATATGAATCATATCAGCAGAGAATCTAAGATCATTCCTGGGGTATATAAAAGGTTGTCCCACTGATTTTTTATAAGAGAAAGCAGCGATGGTTTTCAATTTTGCGAGTAACCTGATAATATTCAGGTCATAATTTTCAGGGTTATATGCGTCTGGATAATAGGCTGATAATGAACTCACCATTGCAGAGAGAATCCCCATAGGGTGTGCAGAAGGAGGAAATCCTTCGAAGAATTTTTTCATATCTTCGTGAATAAGGGTATGATGAGTCAGATCATATTGAAATTTTTCGAGCTCTTTTTTTGAAGGCAAATGACCGTAGATAAGCAAATAGCTTACTTCGACAAAATTTGAATTTTCAGCAAGGACCTCAATTGGATATCCTCTATATAGTAGAATTCCTTTCTCTCCATCAATAAAAGTAATGGCACTGAAACAGGAGCCAGTATTACCATATCCGCTGTCCATAGTAATAACGCCAGTTTTATCGCGAAGCTTAGTTATATCTATGGATGTTTCGCCTTCAGTTCCTGTAGTGGATAGAAGATCTAATTCCTTATCCCCTATTAACAGTTTTGCGGATTTATCTAAAATTTTTGTTTCCATTTAGGCTTACCTTCCTTAATAATTAGAGTAATATTTATTGCTATTGAACAAATGACATCCCAATGTTGAATAATTATGCCATTACGAAAAAACATTTTTAATATTGAGAATAAACTAATTATTGTTGATCATAATATCAACATAAAAATCCCAATATTTATTTTGAATTTTACCTAAAGAAATGCAGTTTTAATTAATAAATTATTGATATTTTTCATTTTATGGATATAATTAAAGTAAATCATCTAAATATCAAAATATGGAAACTGATTTTGGCTATATTACTAGTCAATGCATCGGGATTATGTTTAAGACATTTTAATCTAAGCACTTACCTTATTATATTCGGTTTCCGCTTTCACCTCAGTTTTGTTCTTCCTTTAATAATTGTATTCAATTCAAATTTTCTTCCTTATATCAAAAGAAGTTTCCTCAAACCTGAATGGAGAAAAGGTTCGATTTATCTTTTTCTAATATTATTGCCTTTGTTAATTGAAGCGGGTGGTTTATACATTCTCCATAAGATAGAAATTGGAGATCCTGACTATTTTTATGAATTCGGAATATCATCAATTGCCGACTACCCTATATACCTAATATGGAATTTTCCGCAGATGATTTTACTTTATTTCTTTTTGATATCCGTTTCATTCAGGTCAAGGTTTAGGTTTATTACTGTTGCTATTGTAATATTTCTACTGTTTGGTTTTGAATTGGTCCCGATTGACAAAATACTTATTCACTACTGGGATTTAGGAATTTTATTTTCGTGCTCTATCATATTTTCTATTCTTATTAACTATTACAGAAACATTTACTGGTTTGGTTTATCTCTTTTCACACTTCTGTGGTTTGCTATCCTTGCATTTGGAAGTAATTCAAAGACAATGATTAATTTATTATTCGCTTCACAATACGACAATTGGGATGGTTTTTTTGAAATCGTAAAGGATTATACACCATTTACTTTGCCAGTTTATTTTGGAATAGCCTTAACAATTTCCTGCATTGCTTGTTTATTTTTTAGTAAATATAATGCGGATATCGAAAACCATTAAGGGGAATGCAATATATAGCAAGAATTATCAATAACAACGAAGGATTGAGTAAAATTGTAAATCCCCGCTTATAGCAGGGATTTTAGTATTTATAGGAGTATCCATTTTCATCTTGAAAAATTTAGCCAGGGGACAACCTGGGCAAGCCAAAAGGAAAATATACTCCATACAATCCATATACCGAAAACCATACCGTAATATTTTCCAATTGATTGAGACTTAAACAATTTTGAGTATGCTATACTCAAAATTATAAAGCTCCATATCAAGATAATATCCAACTTTGAAAGGACATATCCGACAATTGTGGTTTTATCTGAATTCATCAAGGATGCTAAACTGACATCATGTATAAGTCTACCTAAAATAAAGGATATAATCGTTGCAACGATAATCTGAATTATCCCTATATAACTAGTCATCCCATTTGCTACCAAAGCAGCTACATATGTGCCCTCACCTTTTAACGCAAACTTTGTAAATAGGAAATAAACCCCAGATATTATAAAAAAGACAATGAATCCACCAATAATTATTCCGATATAGCCTAAGAATTGGAAGATAGGTTTATTCATACTATCCAATCCCTGATTCAATTTTTCTTCTTTTTGTTCCGAAGTAATCTGTTTTTTTTCAACTTGTGTATTAAGGGTTTTTTCCATGCTTTCTTTTTGCTGTTGTTTAATCTGATATGCTAAATCCGGATTTTGCACAATTAATACTCTTGATAAAACAACAATGAATAAGAGTAAAGTTATCGGTAAAAGCCAATCTAAAGTTTTAGGAGCGGATTGGGACATCCTTTCGAATGTTTTATTTGGTTCGGAGAATAATCCGATGATTTTATCAGAATGACCGAGCTCAGTTTCTTCCTGGATTTCTTGATCAAAATTTTCCATAAAATGCTCCTGTCTATAATTTGGGGAAATATAATAAAAAAGTTATTTATACTTTTTTCAAAAGGCAATAAAAAAGAATAATTTATTGATAATATATCTGAAAAGAGAATAAGGTTTATTAAATTTAGTAATAAAGATATTCTTATTTATTTAAGTTAAATAGAAATGAAAACAATAATAGAGCCTTTTAAGATAAAATCTGTAGAACCCATAAGATTTACAACCAAAGAAGAAAGGATAGCAATTCTAAAAAAAGCAGGGTATAATCCTTTCATGATTCATGCAGATGATGTAATTATTGACCTCCTAACAGACAGCGGGACATCGGCAATGAGCGCAAAACAATGGGCAGGAATTATGGATGGAGATGAAGCCTATGCCGGATCAAAGAGTTTTTATAGATTTGAAAAGCAGGTGGAAAAGATAACAGGGATGAAATATATAATCCCAACTCATCAGGGAAGAGCTTCAGAAAAGATTCTTTTTTCCATCGTTGGCGGGAAAGGAAAATATTTCCCGAATAATACACATTTTGATACAACCCGCGCTAACATTGAATTTACGGGAGCAGAAGCAGTAGATCTTCTTAATGAAACAGGCAAGCATCCTGAGATAAGGGCAGACTTCAAAGGGAATATGGATGTTGAGAAACTCACTGAATTTATTAAGAAAACAGGGAAAGAGAATATCCCGTTGTGCATGATTACGATTACTAATAATTCCGGCGGAGGGCAGCCGGTTTCTATGCAGAATATAAGAGAGGTAAAGGAAGTCTGTAATAAATATGATATCCCTCTTTTTATTGACGCATGCAGGTTTGCAGAGAATGCTTATTTCATAAAGAAAAGAGAAAAGGGATATGGGAACAAGCCGATAATCGAAATTGCAAAGGAAATATTTTCTTATGCAGACGGCGCCACTATGAGTGCCAAGAAGGACGGGCTTGCAAATATAGGCGGGTTCCTTGCATTAAACGATGAAGACCTTGCAATGAAGTGTAGAAACCTTCTGATTGTAACCGAAGGATTCCCGACTTACGGCGGGCTTGCCGGAAGAGATCTTGAAGCAATTGCACAAGGTCTTGAAGAAGTGCTGGATGAAAGTTATCTTCAATACAGGATAAGGAGTGTAGAATACCTTGGTGAAAGATTAGTAGCTGCGGGTGTGCCAATAATTGAACCCCCGGGAGGACATGCAATATATATCGATGCCAAGAGATTCCTGCCGGACATTCCTCCAGAGCAGTTCCCCGGACAGGCAATTGTTGGATCCTTATATGTAGAAGGAGGGATAAGATCAGTAGAAATAGGAAGTGTAATGTTTGGAAAGTATGATGAAAAAGGAAGACTTATACCTCCACCGATGGAGCTAGTGCGTTTAGCTATACCAAGAAGAGTATATACACAAAGTCATATTGATTATGTACTTGAAGTAATAATAGAAACGTTCAAGAACAGAAAAAACCTGCGCGGATATAAGATTGTGTATGAAGCTCCCATGTTAAGACATTTTACCGCAAGATTTGAAGTAATCTAATGAAGCTTCACCGAAATTATACTTTTTCAAATAATCGCCAGATATGGAGAATTGTTCCCGGAGGGGAAAGACAACTAGTTATAGAGGAAAGAGATCCGGCGACAAGGGAGGTTTTTTTCAGCTGCATTGAAATGAATACCGGGAAAGTCTTACTTGACAGCCTGCAATTTGACGAGAAATTCTGGATAGGGATTGAAGACGTTTATAAAGGTGTAATCTTTTTTCATAAATACAATAAACCTGATATGCCCTGGCATTCGGATATAATTGCTTATGATATAAATAAAAAGGTACAGCTTTGGCATTCCGACGAATATATATTCTCATTAGTTTATGATGATAATCTTTATTGCTATCAAAATAAATATGAAGGGAGATCATATTATAAGCTGAATTATAAAACCGGAGAATTGACTACTGATCTTGGTGAAAATAGCAATGTCATTGCCGGGCTAAAGGAATTAAGAGATACCGAAATCTATAATGGATATAAATTCCCAGAGGCATTAAGCACTTCAAACTTAGAGATAACCGAATTATTTGATGAGATGAAATCAGATGAGGTGATCACAGGTAAAATAGATTATCTTAAAGTAAATGATTTATTATTAACTAGTTACCACACGGTTCTTAATAAATATAAACTTCAGAACTGTTTTAAGGCACTTGATATTCGCCTAAAAAAGATTATTTTTAAGGAAATATTAAACAAAGAGATTTCTAATTTTATTCCAGATTCCTTTTTTTTGATTAATGATTTAATCTTCCTGTTAATAGAGAAAGAAAAACTTTTTGTTTTTCTAATAACTGATTAAATTGAGGTTTATATGCAACTAAGCGAAGAAGTAAAAAAAGTTCTGCTTCTAGCGGCAAGGGAAGCAATTAAATCTCGCTTTTATAAAAGTAATCCACCCCAAATTGATTATTCCCTATATCCAGGTCTTTCAGAAAAAAATAAAGGTGCATTTGTTACATTGACCATGCACAATGAATTAAGAGGGTGCATAGGATATTTAGAAGCCCCAGATCAAACGTTATTTGATACGATATGCGAAGCAGCAAAGCGCGCAGCCTTTAATGATCCACGATTCCATCCCCTTTCGGAGCGGGAGCTGCCGGATATAAATATTGAAATATCCATTCTTTCCCAGTCTTATCCAATAAAGGATTATGAAGAAATAAAAATAGGATTACACGGTCTTTTGCTGGACGAGGAAGGAATACGAGCACTGCTTCTACCGCAGGTAGCCACAGAGCATAATTTTACTTTACAACAGTTCCTTACTGCTATATGCCAGAAAGCGGGAATAGATTCTTATTCCTGGCAGAAAAGGAAACTGAAACTTAAAGTATTTACAGCAATAATCTTTTCTGAAGAGGGAAAAAGGAAGGAGACATATGGCTCAGCTTAGACATCCATCAGCGGCAGGTTATTTTTATCCCGGGGACAAAGACAAGTTAAGAGAACAAATAGACTGGCTTTTAAGAATAGACTACAAAGATAATGTGTTGAATAATATAGCCGGACTAGTCGCTCCACATGCAGGATATATATATTCCGGTAGAACTGCTGCATTTGCTTATAATACTATAAAAAATAAAAACTACAAGACCGTAATAATAATTTCCCCCAGCCACAAAGAATATTTCCCCGGAGTATCTGTCTATGAAGGAGACGGGTATATAACCCCCATGGGTGTAGTAAATGTTAATAAGGACATTGTCAATCAATTAACGGAAGGAAGTATTAATATTTTCAAGGGGAGTGAGGGACATCGCCAGGAGCATGGTGTGGAAGTACAACTCCCTTTCCTCCAATTCATTTTTCAGGATTTTAATATTGTTCCTATTGTAATGGGGGATCAATCAAAAATATATATTGATGAACTTGCAGAAAGAATTTCTGATAGTGTTGATGAAAATACACTTGTAATTGCCAGTTCAGATTTATCACATTTTTATTCACGGCATATAGCAAAGAAACTTGATTCTATAGTAGAAAAAAGGATAAATGATTATGATTACGAGGGATTATACAGTGATCTTGAGCATAAAAGATGCGAGGCTTGCGGGGGCGGACCAATAATTGCTATGATGAAATCGATTGATCTTAAAGGTAAGAATAAAGCGATTGTATTAAACCGGAGCGATTCAGGGGACACAACAAAAAACATTGATGAGGTAGTGGGCTACCTTTCTGCAGCAGTTTACAGTTAATGAAATTCACTAAAGGTGAATTGAACAGCCGTCATATGGAAATCAAAGATTTTTTGACATATGAATTGAGTAAAATCAAATGATATTAAAATCTAATTTGTAATTAATATTATTGTGTAAATTAGTTCATATTTATATTTTAACACCTTAAAATAAATCAGGAATAAAAATGGGCACATTACCTCCTCCGGCAACGAAACCGTTTCCAGAAAATTCATTAGAAAAGAAGGTTTATAATACTGTAGATATGTTTAAAGAATATTTACCTATTGAGAATGACAGGAACAGACTTGGGTTTGCATTATTTAAATATGTTACAGGAGAGGGGGATGAACCAAGTATCACATTAAAATCTACCAAGGTTAAGGTAGAAGGTATTACACTACAGGAACTTGCAAAAAGAATTACAATTGAAATAGATAAAATAAAGAGTGAGTTAAAATAATATCCATGATGTCTCCCCACGAGTTTATTATTTAACTAACTTTATTTAATTCCTGATCTTTGTATTGCAGCTGGTACAATTTATAATAAATTCCACGTTTTGCAAGCAGTTCCTGATGATTTCCTGTTTCCCTGATTTCCCCTTTATGCATTACTATGATCTTATTTGAGTTCTGAATAGTTGATAGCCTATGAGCAATCACAATGGCTGTGCGTCCGATTAAGAGTTTTTCTATTGCTTTCTGAATCAAAATTTCAGTTTCAGTATCGACTGAAGAAGTAGCTTCGTCGAGGATTAGTATTTGCGGATCATAAGCTAGAGCCCTTGCAAAAGAAAGAAGCTGTTTCTGTCCAACACTTAAAGTAGCACCTCTTTCTTTAACTACTTCATCATATCTAAAAGGCAGCTGATTGATAAACTTATCAGCGCCGACCAGCCGCGCAACTTCTTCAAGTTTCTCAAATGGTATATCGTCATTATTCATGCTAATATTTGATTTAATTGTACCGGAGAAGAGATATACATCCTGCAGAACGATGGAAATGTATTTCCTGAGATCCTTCTTATCAACATTTTTAATATCAATGCCATCAAGATAAATTGATCCTTTATTTACATCATAGAACCTAGTCAGGATATTTATAATACTTGTTTTACCGGCGCCGGTAGCACCTACAATGGCAGCAGTTTCACCGGGATTTATTTTAAATGAAATATCCTTAAGAACGTAATCTTCATAGTTATAAGCAAACCAGACATTCTTAAATTCAATCTCCCCTTTTAACTTAGGGAGTATAACGGGATTTACAGGATCAAGAATAAAGGTTTTGTTATCAAGCAGTTTGAATATTCTTTCAGATGAGGCCATAGCTGTCTGCATAATATTATATTTTTCGGCAAGATCACGTATAGGTCTAAAAAACATTTCAAGTAATTGAATAAAAGCAAATAGTACCCCGATTGTAAGAGCTTTATGAATCACCTCTCCCCCACCGTACCAGATAATCAAACCAATTGCTATTGAGCTAAGAAATTCAACTCCCGGATAGAATATTGCATAATAAAAAATTGATTTTATATTAGATTCCCGGTGGTCAGCATTTATTTCTGAGAATCTTTTAAGTTCTTCTTTTTCCTTATGGAAAATCTGGACAATATTTATTCCGGTTATATGCTCCTGAAGATAAGAGTTGAGCCGTGCAAGATGAAATCTTACATCCCTATAACTATCCCTTACTTTTTTCCGGAAAAGAAAGGTTGCATAAATCATTACGGGCATGACCGATAAAGTAACAAGGGATAATTTTACATCCATAGAGAACATGAAAACAAGTATCCACATGATAATAAATATGTCACTAAATACCATTACGATGCCGGAAGAGAAAAGTTCGTTAAGCGATTCTGCATCATTTGTCACTCTAGTTACTACCCTGCCGATAGGCGTCTTATCAAAATATTTTAATGCCAGTTTCTGGGTATGGGCAAACAACTGTACACGAAGGTCATATATAGTTTTTTGACCCAGCAACTGTGTGAAATATGTTAGGAAATACTGCGTTACGGATTGAAAAAGCAGGGAAGCAAAAAGAGCAAGACTAATCCAGAACAATCCATTGTAGTTTGATTTTGCTATATAGTTATCAATAGCAATTTTTGTAAGCAAAGGTCTTAGGGGCTGCAAACCAGCAACTACAAGATTGATCAGAATTGCCCATATTACATATTTTTTATATGGCTTAACATAATGGAGCAGCCTTTTCATAAGGTTTGCATCATACGCCTTACCTAATATTTCATCATCATTTTTATAATCGTTAGCCATAATCTTAATTTAATTCTTCCAATTCTTTTTCCAATAATTGCTTATAATGGAGATCTGCATAGATACCCTCGAGTTTTATCAATTCTTCGTGAGTTCCTTTTTCAGCAATTATACCACCTGAAAGGACAATGATTGTATCTGCATCTTTCACAGTAGAGATCCTATGACTTATTATTATGCTGGTCCTGTTTTTCATAAACTCTTTGAGGTTCTTTAATATGGCTTCCTCGGTATTGGTATCTACAGCAGAGAAAGAATCATCGAGGATGATTATACGGGGATCGATAGCAAGTGACCTGGCAAGGGAAGCTCTCTGTTTTTGTCCTCCGGAGAGAGTGATACCTCGTTCCCCCATTATTGTGTCGTATCCTGATGGAAAGGATTCCACATCCTTATCAAAATGAGCAATCCGGGATACTTCCTGAACTTTATTCTTGTCTATGTCACGCAGACCGTAGGAGATATTATTTAATATAGTATCTGAGAACAAAAATGATTCCTGCTGAACCAATCCAATATTTGTCCTTAGAACTTCAAGAGGAATATTTTTAATATTAACATCATCAATCAGAACCTCACCATCAGTAACATCATACATCCTTGGGATAAGATTTATAAAAGAAGTTTTCCCCGAGCCCGTATAACCCATTACAGCGATTGTTTGTCCCTGTTCAATTTCCAGATCGACATTCTTCAAGATATAAGGCAAATTCTCTCCATATCTGAAGGAGACATTCCTGAATGTTACTTTGCCATTTATTTCTTTAATTGAATAATCAGTTTCAAAACAATCATTTATCTCATAAGGTTCGGCAAAGATTTTATTCAAACGTTTCATACTTGCTTCTGCCTGCTGAATAATATTAGTAACCCAGCCGAATGCAATCATAGGCCATATAAGTTCGCCGAGATAGACAATGAATGCGGCTATTTGTCCCAAATTCATTTCATGCTGTATTACTTTAATACCTCCAAGCCAGACAACAATAATCAGGGAAAGTCCAGTTATGAGAAAGAGGATGGGCATAATAAAAGCCTGAATTTTAATCATCTCCATATTTCTTTTCACATAATCGCTACTCAACACCTTAAACAAATTTGTTTCACTTTCCTCACGCACATAAGATTTAACGACCCTGATGCCAGCATAGTTTTCCTGAGCCATAGTGGTTAATTCAGAAAATTTCTCCTGAATAAGAGTAAATTTCTTATGGATTAACTTCCCTACCCTATATGCAGCATAGGCTAAAAAAGGGAGCGGGAGCAATGCATATATAGTAAGAGACAAATTCAATGAAATCAGAATAGGGATAATAATTAACAGAGAGATAGCTGTATCAATTGAATACATGACAGCGGGACCAATAAACATACGTACAGCATTTATATCATTAGTTGCATGCGCCATTACATTGCCGGTTGAATTATTCTGGAAATATCTTAGCGGAAGAAGTTGAATATGTTTCCAGAAATCGTGGCGGAGATCGTATTCGATTTCTCTGGAGACAACTATTATTTTCTGCCTAATCATAAAACGGAAGAATCCAGCAAACAGAGAAGTTAAGACAATAAGCAATGCATAATGGAATAATACCCCGTAGACAACTGTAGTTTTTTGGAGATCATTTATAGCATTTTTAATTAATAGAGGAATGTACAATGACCCTGCATTTGACAATACTATAAATATAAAACCCCAGAATAGTTTTACTTTATAGACAGCGAAATATTTTTTTAATGTTAAAAGATTTTTCATAAATAAAGAGGACTAATCTATAATTTCAAAGCCAGTATATTTCTGTAAAACCTTTGGAACTATTATTTTCCCTTCGGGGGTCTGGTAGTTCTCAAGAATTGAGACCATAAGTCTGCTTGTAGCAAGACCGCTTCCATTAAGGGTATGGATAAATTCAGGTTTCTTTGTTTTTTCATTCCTATAGCGGATATTAGCCCTTCTCGCCTGGAAATTCTCAAAGTTACTGCAAGAGGATGACTCAAGCCATTTATTCTCTGCCGGGGACCAGGTTTCAATATCATAACATTTTGCTGCGGAGAAACTTAAATCACCAGTGCAGAGCAATAATAAGCGGTAAGGAATCTGAAGTTCTTTAAGGATATCTTCAGCATCGTTTACCAATTTCTCCAGTTCATCATAAGAAGTTTCCGGCTTAACGAATTTTACCATTTCCACTTTATTAAACTGGTGTACGCGCAAGAATCCCTTTGATTCTTTGCCATAAGAACCGGCTTCCCTTCTGAAACAAGCTGAATAACCTACATATTTTATGGGAAGGTCGGCTTCATTTAATATTTCCCCCCGGTACATATTTGTAATCGGAACTTCGGCGGTTGGGATGGGGAACAGATCATCTTTCTCTATGAAATACATATCCTCTTCCATTTTTGGAAGCTGCCCAGTACCTTTCATTGATTCACGGTTGACCAGAAATGGAGGAAATACTTCGCTGAACCCGTGGTGGTGAATATGGTAATCGAGCATGAAGTTGATTAAGGCTCGTTCCAAAGTTGCCCCTTTACCAAGGTACAGAGGGAAACCGGAACCTGATATTTTAGCACCTCTTTCAAAATCGAGTATCTTAAGTTTTTTGCCAAGTTCAATATGATCCAAAACCTTTTCATTATGCTCAAAAGAAAAGCCATCGGGAACCCAGACCTTGGTTTCGACATTATCTTCGGCAGAACGTCCAACTGGAACTGACTCGTGAGGAAGGTTTGGGAGGTACATTAATATGTTATTTAGTTTTTCTTCAATACCGCTAAGGAGTGAATCATTATTAGTTACCTGATCTGACAAGCTTTTCATTTCGGCAAGAAGAGCAGTGGCATCACCACCGGATTTTTTAAGCTGAGCGACCTGAGCAGAGCCCTGATTCCTTTTTGCTTTTAATTCTTCTGTTCCGGTTAAGAGATCGCGTCTTTTTTGATCAAGGTCTAATACTTCGTCGAGGCGGTCCTTCTCATTTTTATTCTTAATTCCCTGTCTTACTTTATCGGGATTTTCGCGGATATATTTAATGTCTAACATAAAACTCCTGAATTCAATAATTATTTATTTTACTACAATATTATAAATTTTGTTAGGTACAAAGATTTCTTTTATTACTGTTTTTCCTTCAAGATGTTTGATGATCTTTCCATCATTAAAAACAATTTCCTTAACTACTGCCTGACTGCTGTCGGCAGGAACTTCCTGAGTGCTTCTTAATTTACCATTCACCTGAACGGCGATATTAACATTTTCCTGAATCAGGGCGACACTATCGTAATTATACCAGACAGGGTTTTCGAACAGGGTTTTCTTATTCCCGATAATCTGCCAACATTCTTCTGCCAGATGAGGTGCAACAGGACCAAGCAAGACAGCAAATCTTTTTAAT
>PLLW01000123.1 GCA_003141435.1 Ignavibacteriales bacterium | reverse complement strand
CATCGGCAATATCAATGGCAGAAGCAATTATTTATGATGAAAAAAGAGTCCTCCCCGTCTGCGCTTTCCTTCAGGGAGAATTTGGAGTATCAGGATATTATGTCGGTGTCCCCGCTGTTCTTGGTTCCGAAGGTGTCGAAAAGATTATCGAACTCACTCTTAATAATGAAGAAAAAGCCCTCTTCGATAATTCCGTCAACGCCGTAAAAACCTTAGTCGCTGACATGGAAAGATTAGGCCTATAAAAACTCAGCTTCTCTAAATTATAATTAAGAGGTTGCCCAACGGAATTAAATAAATTCCTTCAGGATAGCCTCTTTTTTTATCCCCCTTTTTGATAACCGCCACCACCCCATTTCCGTTTCATTTTGAAACACTTTGACAGAAATCACCCGTATATTCTACACGAGAGATGAGCGAGAGATGAACGACTCAGATACGGCTCAGTACCGACTCTGTAAATAATGTCTCAAAATGTATCACCCCCATTGATATTGCTAAAAATATTCCTTAATTATATCATCTATTTATTATCTAAAAAATAATATGAACGGAACTGATATGAAAAAAATACTCCTGTTCGTCTCTCTTTTGGCTTCACTTATTAGTGCTCAGTCTTTCCACATAAAGCAAATTACAAACCTTAATGC
Organism: Ignavibacteriales bacterium; assembly: GCA_003141435.1. Lineage (GTDB taxonomy): Bacteria > Bacteroidota > Ignavibacteria > Ignavibacteriales > Ignavibacteriaceae > Fen-1301. Next base: position 23,940 of record PLLW01000123.1, on the reverse strand, counting down.
CGACTGCCGGAACTTATCCTGCGGTGGCTATTTAGGGAGTGTTAGTTATTATACATTCGAAGCACACAAAGGAAATTCAAGCTCTGTTTACCTCGGACAGTATTTTCCTGTTGCCGATTCCTTTGCTGTTATCACGCAGGTTATTGATGATAATTTCATGAATATAAATCCCAAACTGATTTATTCCAATGATTCGGTTTTTGTTCTGTATCAGACAAATAAAAACGGTAACTGGGATATTGCATATAGAGTCTATATAAACAATCAGCTCAGCCCTGTTTATTATGTCGCTGATTCATCAGCAGATGAAATAAATCCTGTTGTTTCGACTATACATGATATATGGTACTCGACCCAAAACCAATTTGTTGCTTTTGAAAAAGGAAATTCAGTTTATATTAAGGATGTGCACTTACCAGATACTGTCGCAACCGAAATCTTCCATGGTGATGACTCTACAAAATATAGTCAGGTTTCGCTGGAACTTATAGATGCCTATTATGAGTTTTATATTGCAGCCAGGAAGGTTGTTAATGGTAATTCTTTTATAGTTTATAAACAATATGGTTATAATGGTTGGGGAGATGAAATTGTCCTTGCAAATAATGGTAATTGCCGCAGTCCGAAGATTCATATAATTACTTATAAACCTTGTCTCTCTTATACTAATGATATTAACGGAAAAAGTAATATTATTCTTATTGAAGAATTGAATCAGCCTATTGATACTCTTAAGTTATCTGGATACCCGTTATATGATTATGATAATTTTTGGGATCAGTCACCTTTAATTGCTACAAAGATAAAGGATTTCTATAATTATGGTTTTTACACCTATACAGCTTCACGTAATGATTCACTCTTTATTCGCCTAAGTAAATCTGATTATAACCACCAACTAGATACTATGCTTTACACTAAAGTATATAATAATAATCTGTACTTGGGAAATTTTGGGAAATATGGTGGAAATGGTGTTTATTATACTATTTGGGAAGATAGTATTTCAGGAAATATTCAGCTGTTCGGTAGAATGGAAATCTATAATATCGGTGCTGTAAATGATAAATATTCCCCTTCAACTTTTACTCTCTCCCAGAACTACCCCAACCCCTTCAATCCCGGTACAGTTATTAACTTCAAACTCCTGCATCGGGATAAAGTTACACTTAACGTCTATGATATTATGGGCAAACAGGTTTGCACCCTTTTGAATGAAGATAAACCCGCCGGAACCTATAGCATTAACTTTGATTCTAAGAAATATTGCCTCTCCAGCGGTATATATTTCTATCGGCTCATCACTGGTGGATATTCTTCAGTCAAAAAGATGATCCTTATGAAATAATAATCAAGGCAGGTTCTGTAACAAAAACTTTTAAGTCGTAAGTATTACTGACGGCTTTTGGTTCAGTCGTTCCAAATATCCTGTTTCATATCCGGCACACTCGATATATGCAAGCCCACTGTTATTTCATCGTGGCTGCATTCCCTCTTTTATCCTTCGCACAAATGATTCAACTACGGTAAAACTCTTCCCCTTTCCGATTAGTTCAATAAGTGCACTGCCTACTATAACACCATCAGCATCGTGTACAGCACGCCGGGCATCCTCAGCAGTCCTGATCCCAAATCCCACCAGCACTGGATTTTTCCTTGCCGATGACTTCACTTCCTTAATATATCTTGTGTCGATACTGTTTTTCCTCGAACCGGTAACTCCCGCAGTCGATACACAATAAAGAAATCCACTGGATCGCTTATCAATCACTGAAATCCTCGCAGGCAGCGTTGTCGGAGTTACTAGAAGAATGTTGGCAAGCTTATTGGCTTTAATTAGACCTGCATATCTGTCCTGTTCTTCTAAAGGAAGTTCAGGAAGTATAATTCCATCCACTCCCGCCAATGCAGCAGTACTAAAAAATTTCTCTGCACCGTATGCTATAATAGGATTGAGATATCCCATTAACACAATAGGAATTTCCGACCTATGACGGATCAAACGAACTTGCGACAGAATCCAATCAAGCGTCACTCCCTGTTTCAGGGCAACGTGTGAGCTGTGCTGAATCACCGGTCCGTCAGCCATCGGATCAGAGAATGGCATTCCAAGTTCAATTATATCAGCACCCCCCTTTTCAACTGCACTCACTAAAGAAAGAAGTTTGGCAGGTGTTGGATATCCGGCTGTCAGAAAACATGCGAGTGCTTTTTCTTTTTGTGCTGCACAACGTATCATCGTCTGTCGAAGTCTGTTCATCATTTCTTCCTCCTTGTAATCCCTGACGCCATGTATGTCGGCATATCCTTATCGCCACGCCCTGAAAGATTCACTACTACAATGTCTTTTTGCGATGTCTTTGGCATTAGTTGTTCAAGATACGCAAGTGCATGTGCAGATTCTAGCGCTGGAATAATCCCTTCCAATGTTGAAAGCAAATGTGCAGCATCCAACGCCTGGCGGTCTGTCACTGATGCATATACTACGCGCCCAATATCTTTTAAAGAGCTATGCTCGGGACCTACACCTGGATAATCTAATCCGGCAGAAATTGAGTGCGCTACCTTAACTTGACCATGTACATCTTGAAGCAAATAACTTAACGATCCATGCAGAACTCCTGGCGTTCCTTTTGTTAGGGTAGCGGCATGCTTACGGGTTCTTAATCCACATCCGGCTGCTTCTACACCAACCATCTGAACATCGCTATCGAGAAATGGATAGAACATGCCTATCGCATTACTACCGCCGCCTACACAGGCAAGAAGAATTGAGGGTTCCCTTCCTTCAAGATATTTAATCTGGCTGCGTGTTTCTTTGCCAATCACCGATTGAAAATCACGCACCATCATCGGATATGGATGCGGACCAACAACCGATCCAATTATATAGAATGAACTTTCTACATTCGATACCCAATCACGGATTGCCTCACTCGTCGCATCTTTTAGTGTGCGGCTGCCGGAAGCTACAGGAACAATTTCTGCCCCCAGCATTTTCATCCGGTGTACATTCAATTCCTGGCGGCGAATATCTTCTTCTCCCATGTATACAACGCATTGTAAACCCATCTTCGCGGCAACTGTAGCTGTGGCAACACCATGCTGTCCCGCTCCTGTCTCAGCAATGATACGTTTCTTACCGGATAGTTTTGCAAGCAAAATCTGACCGATTGTATTGTTGATCTTATGCGCTCCGGTATGACACAGGTCTTCCCGTTTCAAATAAATCTTTCCGCCTCCATAGTGCTCGCTTAACCTTTCCGCAAACGTCATAGCAGTAGGTCTGCCGGCAAATGACTGTAGCATCTCCTTTAACTCATTCTGAAATACAGGATCACGCTTCGCAGCAGTATAAAGTTCTTCAAGTTCCCGCAATGCGCTCATAAGTGTCTCCGGAACAAAACGCCCCCCATACTTTCCAAAATATCCGCGCGAGTCCGGAAAGCTATACTTGTGCAGTTTGACTTTCTTTTTACTCATTCCTCTTCTCCTGTATAATAGCTTGTTCAACTTGTAACCTTTCACCCATCCCCTTTCTCCTGTATATTAAATTGTACCTCTTGCTCCAGATTATACATCACTCCTCTCCTGTAGATCCGATTGTTCCATTTGCAATGAATGAATTGCGGTAAAGAACTGTTGAAGTTTCCTTTTATCTTTTTTCCCGGGAACCGATTCAATCCCGCTGCTGATATCAACACCGTATGGCTGGACTTTTTGAATAGCATCTCTAATATTTCCCGGAGTCAATCCACCAGCAAGAATTATTCTCCCATATGTTTTCGCAGCTAAAGCTATGTTCCAGTCAAATGTTTTTCCTGTTCCCCCTGCAGTTCCCTTAACAAAAGTATCAAGTAGATATGCCGTCGCTGGAAACCGTAGTAGTGTATTCGCCTGAAAATGTTCATCCACACGGAAAACTTTAATGATCGGTACATTTATTTTCGTGTATTCTAAAGGAGACTCGTTTCCATGAAGCTGTACACATTGTATTCCCGTGCGCTCAATTATTGAAAGAATTTCTTCTGCCGGAGAATCAACAAATACCCCCACTGGTATTATAAACGGCGGTAGTTTGTTTATAATATTCCTCGCTGCATCCGGTGTTATTGTGCGCGGACTTCCCTTTGCAAAAACAAATCCGAGCGCATCTGCTCCAAAGTCGGTAGCCATTAGTGCATTTTCTAAGTTTGTGATTCCACAGATTTTTACACGCATTGTTTATCGTCCTCTCTTATACTTAAATAGTCTTTTTCTCGCATCGCTTACATTTCCCTCCTGGGTGCCATAAGTGCTCGAAGTGCATCACGGGGATTGACTGCACGCATTAGACTTTCGCCAACTAGAACCGCATGGATTCCATTCTGCATCAATAGATCAATATCTCCTCGCGATGAGATCCCGCTTTCACTCACAATAGTAATCCCGGATGGAATCGATGCCGCAAGCCTGATCGAAGTCGCAAGATCCACAGAAAAGTCTGCGAGGTTCCGGTTATTTATTCCTATTATCTTTACCATCGACATATCAAGAGACTCCAGTTCTGCTTCATTATGCACTTCCACAAGACACTCAAGTCCCAGCTCCTCTGCTTCAATATGAAGTTCCTGCAATTGATTCTTCTCCAAAGCAGCCGCAATTAGTAAAACTGCGTCAGCCCCAAACGCCTTCGCCTCTTCCAGTTGATATGAATCGATAATGAAATCCTTACGTAAAATGGGTATTGAAATATCCTCACGAATATCTGCGATGTAACGAATGTCTCCCTGAAAAAATACTTTATCTGTAAGTACTGATAATGCACATGCCCCTGCATCAGAGTATGCCTTTGCAATACTACGATGATCAAAGTCTTCACGAATGATACCTTTCGATGGTGACGCCTTTTTTACTTCAGCAATAATCGCAGGAACAGAACCTATGATAGCATGCTTTAGCGAATTGCATTTTCTGGAGAACCCTGGCATTGCCTTCAGCCTCTCTATAGGCATGTTGTATTGTGCACGTACAGTTTCATTACGCGTATTATTAAGAATAGATTCAAGTATATTCATATGCATGTCAAAGTTATGAGTTGTTGTAGTTTTTCCATTGCCCTGCCTGAATCAATCGATTCAACGGCCATATCCTTTCCCTCTGGAAACGTTTCAGCTTTTCCAGCTACATATAGTCCCATCGCTGCATTCGCTACTGTAACATCCCGTGCGGGACTTGCTTCTCCACTCAATATGGAAATTGTAATTGCTGCATTGGTTTCCTTATTGCCCCCTTGGATTGTATCGAGAGTATTCGACGGAAGACCGAAATCCTCTGGTTCCACCTTATAAGCACTGAGCTCTTCCATGCCATTCACTTCTAAAATCACGGTACTGCCAGACAATGTTACTTCATCCAAACCATCATCACTATGTACGATGCAAGCTTTTATCGCACCAAGTTCCCGAAGCGCTCCGGCAAGCAGCCGCATAGCATTATGATGATAGGCACCGATTAATTGCCGCCTTACACCAGCAGGATTGATCAAAGGACCAAGCATATTGAATATGCTTCTTACTCCCAATTCTATTCTCGGCTTTGCTACATGTTTCATCGCTGGATGAAACATCGGTGCAAAAAGAAATCCGATTCCAATCCTGTTGATGCAATCCTGTACTGTCTCCGGAGGACATTGAATATTCACACCTAAAGCAGTAAGTACATCTGCACTGCCGCTTTGACTTGTTACAGATCGGTTACCATGCTTAGCTACAGTCACACCGGCTCCCGCAACAATGAATGAGGAAACGGTGGAAATATTAAAAGTACCTAGCCCGTCTCCGCCTGTTCCACACATATCAATCGCATCAGGATCGTCAATCTTAATTTGAATCCCTCGGTCTCTCAGAATTTGCGCGAAACCAATAAGCTCATTCACTGTTTCTCCTTTTGCACGAAGAGCTACAAGCAATCCGCCTATTTGCGCCTCGGTAGCTTGTCCGGTCAATATCTTGTCCAGCGCGAGGGAAGATTCTTCCACCGTCAGGTCTGTGCCTGATAAACATTTTTCGATTTGTGTTTTCATAATATATTGTAAACCTCAAGCCAGTTATTGATTATTGTCTCACCATCCGGAGTAAGAATGGATTCTGGATGGAACTGTATTCCTTCTATTGGATAATGAAGGTGCGTGATTCCCATGATTACCCCATCCTCCGTAGCAGCAGAAACTTTCAGTACATCTGGTAGATGCTCCGGAGCTACTACAAGAGAATGATAGCGCCCTACAGTGATCGGATTCGGCAATGACCTGAAAATCGTTTTCCCATTATGCGTAAGAGATGATGTCCGCCCATGCATGAGTACCGGTGCATATGTGACTCTCGCTCCGAATGTGTGCCCGATTGCTTGATGACCCAGACATACACCCAGTATAGGGATTTGAACACCCAGACATCGAATTACATCTACTGTCACACCAGCATGCTCTGGTCTTCCTGGCCCCGGAGATAATATTATGCCGCGCGGTAAAAGAGTTGAAATCTCGTCTACGCTCATTTCCAGATTACGTATGACACGAATATCCTTCGTTCTCTTCCCTACCATCTGCACAAGATTGTATGTGAATGAATCGTAATTGTCTATAACCAGTATCATGTTCGTCCCCCTCCTTGATGCACATTTAATAAATCGTCCGCCGCAATGGAAAGCGATTTCAGCAAAGCACGAGCTTTATTCTCTGTCTCCATAAACTCCCGTTCAGGATCTGAATCAGCAACAATACCTGCTCCTGCTTGAATGGATAATTTCTCCTTTGCAGCAATAATTGTCCGGATCGCAATGCATGTGTCTAATGTTCCGTCAAATCCAAGATATCCGACAGCACCTGCGTAAATGCCTCGGCGTATTGGTTCGAGTTCGTTAATAATCTCCATTGCACGTACTTTAGGCGCTCCTGAAACTGTCCCTGCGGGGAAACATGCTCGCAAAGCATCCACACTCCCTGCATCTGCTTTTAATGTCCCCTGCACTTCAGACACTATATGTGTCACGTGCGAAAAACGCTTCAGGCGCTTGAAGACCGGGACATGCACCGATCCGTATTCGCTAACACGCCCGACATCATTTCTTCCAAGATCCACTAACATCACGTGTTCTGCTGCTTCTTTTTCGTCTGCCATAAGCTTTTCTTCCAATAGTATATCCTCTTCCTCAGTTGCTCCACGCTTGCAGGTTCCGGCAATCGGCATTACAGTAACTATTCGCTCCTGAACGCGCACAAGCATTTCTGGTGAGGATCCAATCAATTGGACTTCCCCAAAATCCAGATAAAATAAATATGGTGACGGATTGATAATCCGCAGTGCTCGATATATTGGGAAAGGATCTCCCGAAAATGGTATGTGTAGCCTTCGGGAAAGCACCGCCTGAAATATGTCCCCTTCATGAATATATTCCTTCACACGCCTGACAGATGAGCAAAAGGTCTCCTTATCTGTATCGGATTCCATCGATGTGGGATCACAGCTAAATGTATTCTCCGTTCTGGACTGTATTCCGAGTTGTGAAACTATTGATGCAAGTTTAAGCCTTCCCTCTCTGTATTGTTCTTCAATTGAACGCGACTCGTCTACTAGAACATTGTAAGTTATAGTGATCATCTGTCGTCTGTGATCAAACTTCACAACTGAATGAAAAAGCCCGAAGATTGCGTCGGGTATATCTTCTGGAGATGGTTGACGTAGAGGTATCTTCTCAATTTCCTTTACGCAATCATAACCCAGGTATCCTAGAAAACCGCCTGCAAATCCTTCCTGGTCCTCAGACGATTGACAATTGTAAACGTGGGAATATTCTTCTAGTAGATCAAGGATTTTCCCATAATGCGTCTCTTTTTTACCATTCGACTCAATGGTGATCAGATCCCCTTTCGAACTAATCAGCATTAATGGATCTGTACCGACAAAAGAAAATCTTCCAATACGTTCATCTGGTTCAGCACTCTCCAATAGAAACGACTGCGATGCGCAGGCTCGTAGCGAAGTATATATCGATACCGGCGTATGCTGATCAGCCAGCATGGTTATCACCAGCGGTACAATCCGTTGACTTTTTATATGTTCCTGAAATTCGTTCATTGTTACCATTATTAGATTCCTTTAAAAATAAAAAACCCTTCCAGGTGTTCTGGAAGGGTTGCAATAAAGTCTTGTATGTTAACTCGTATTAATCCGTTCTTTCACCTGTGTGTAAGGAAATAGCGCACCACCACCAATATTGGCTAATTGAACGTAAGTTATTTTTTATTATCTGATTCATGATGAAAAAATATATAACCAAGCTTCCAAAGTCAACACCTTTATCAAATATCTGTTATCTTTCATTCGCATCTATCCTAAATCAAAAAATATTAGTTTATCTAATAATTGCCATTTTCTGTGTTACACTTTCTGTCTTATCCCCCTTCTTCATTATCATCTTATAAAAATAAACCCCGTTCGCAAGATGATCACCTTGGGAATCTCTGCCGTCCCAATATATTCGGTTAAAATCATAGTTCAATTCATTTGATTTTTTATATAACACCTTAATAAGTCTCCCCGCTACACTGAATATCTTTATCTTTAATTCATCAGGAATCTGTGTAAGCTTGAATGTAAAATAGGTTTCATTTTTAAATGGATTTGGATAATTATAAACATCAAGTAGTTTCACTTCAGCGCTTACAAGGAACCTCCTTGTTATGCCGGCAGAGTCAGTTAAAACACCAAGTGCGTTTCTTCCCTTAACATTTAATACATATTCCCCGTCAGCCAGCTTAGGAGTATATTCAATTACCATCTTTGGATTTGTAGGACTAAAATATACCTTCACAAATTGATTGTTGAGGTCACTTATTAGGGAATCATTTAATGTCATTATTATAGAAGTGGAATCAGTGATGGGTAAAAGTGTAAGATCATCTAGCTCCCCCCTTATCTTCGGAGTTGATGAAACATAATCACCATCAAGTATTTCCGAATCACCGATTGTCAATCTCAATGAAGGATGTGTTGTGTCCCCCTTCACATAAAATGGCACAGTATATAAATTATTATCCTTGAAAAATTCCTTTATCTTCTTGTCTGGGTCAATATTGATTACAAATGAACCACTCCCCGCACCACCCACTGTGGGGTAAATAATATTATAACTTTTAGATGTCCCTGATAATAAGTAATCAATAGTGCTCTGTGAAATAGTCTCTCTTGAATTATCAGGCATTATTCTATCAAGCCTTACATTAATACTGTCTGCTCTTATAAATCCTTCATTCAATACCTTAAAGTTAAGATTTAAATTCTCCCCTATTGTTACTGTGTCTTTCAATATTGAAACAGCTTGGTAATTTGTTCCTATCTCCGGTAAATTATCATACTCAAGTTTAATATTATTTATCGAGGGTACAGAGCTTATTCCTTTGCTGAAATTAACAACTATTTCAAGATTCCCGTATATAGAAGGATTAATAAAAGATAAATCTGTTTCTCCATTAATAATATTCAAGGTTTGCAGTGTATCTGCTGTACCGTCCTGCTTTATACCAATAGGGACAAACGAAATAACCGAACCATTAACTGCCGTATAGTTTGCTTTAAACTTATTCCATTTCTTAACCGGTCCAAATTGTCCTGTTGTCAGTGCTCCGCTTTTAATGTCATAAGTAAATAATGAGTCTAGTGTAACAAAACCCCCATAAGGTTTTGACCATTTCTCCGGAACAGTACCGGGTATTGAGCCTTTTTTTCCAATAAGTGCCCAGGAATATCGAAAATCAACACTGTCTATATACTTACTTCCAAATTGATGCAATAATGTTTTCATACTATCGGTTATTCCGAATCCTGCCCCTCCACAAAAGGCAAAACATACTATCTTTTGGGCAGATACCGTATCAAGGAAATGTTTAAAATTGTAATTAAATGCAGTATTGTCATCCCAGTAATTAAATCTTTCGGTACTCTCAAAAGTCAGGTTGGAATCAGAAAACACTACGACTTGTATCCCGTCAAGGTTACTTGATGTCAGCAAATCATTTCCGTCAATACCTATAAATGCAAAACCCCCATCATAGTACCCTGCCGATTTAACAACTAAATTTTTATACGTCTTGTCAAGCAATAATTTTGTGCCATCATATTTGATTCCATTTAAATGAAGACTTGAAAATGAGATTGAATCTCCTAGATAATAACTAGTTGTAGATGCAGAATCGTATATGAATGAAATGGTACTTCCATATTCCTGGGCTCCACTCAATTTTGATCTGAACCAGTACCTTGACCCCTGAACCAATCCTGAAATGCTGACCTTGGTATATGCTGTATCTAGTTTTTTATAATAAATCTGAGACGGGCTGAATCCTTGATTGTTCGCTGACTCAAATTGAATTGAGTCCGAAACTGATTTGTTCACAGGATTAATATAAATGAATGCCCCGTTCCCGATATTATTTATAGGTTCTGTGGATAATATTCTAATTGCATTACTTGTAACATTAAACGTAAAAGAAGCATCATTATCATTCTTATATATTTCATCTATCTCATTATTTTTGTCCAACACAACATCTAATTGATGAGATCCTACAAATCCCTTAACCGGTATTCTAAAGGTTATACTGTCAGTCATCATCGGAAGTAATCTTCTTAATGAAAGAGTATCTTTTAATATACCGTTTATCGAATGAGTTATCCCTACCGTAAAATATTGTGGTAATACCATTCCATAATTATTATATAAAATTTTTACCGTGACTGAATCAATCGATTCATCAAGAAAATTCTCGCTCAGTGAAATATTCTTTGCGGAAATCGTAAGATTCGGTTTTGGGGGAACTTGTAATTTTATTACTGGATCAGAAAATAAAGTATTGCTGTATGCAAATACTCCGTATACACCTCCTGAACCATAAGTCTGCAGCATGTCTATTTTCGCCATTACATGTGCTTTGCCTAGTTCAAAAATATTATCTTTTAGTATCTTTTTATAAAATAATAGGGGAAATGTCGTTGCCGTCGATGAAAAACCTAAAGAAGAATTCCCCTCATAACCTATCGCGTCTCCATCTAAACCGGTGACAAATAATTCAGAAAAGGCTTTAATATCAGGTTCGGCAAACTCCCCTGTTGAACATCCAAAATCCGATATCATTGAACTTCTGCCTCGGTTATTTTTCAACTGAGTAACATCACTTATCCCGTTGTCCCAGATCTGTGTACCGCTATGGCCTATATAAGATATAAATACCCCTCCCATCCCAATCATACTGTTTATTTGATCTTGTGTATAAGGACCAAAATCAGTGGGTGGACTATATGTTTTGTATAAATGCTGCGCTATCCCCCCTATAGGTGGCGGCTGAATAAAATTAGCAATTACAGAATCGCTGGTCTGTTTAATAGTACTTAATTGATTCGGATCAGTGCCGTCTCCGCTGGAGAACAGTAAGTAATACTTATTCCAATCGTCAAAAGGCGTGCTCAGGTAAGCTTTATGTTTATCAAAGAAATGCTGGAACTCATCAAGACTTGATGCCGGTATCCTTCCCGGATACATTTGAGGTATTAGGACTCCCGTTGTATCCCAGATCGTAAACCATGTGTCAGATACAGGTTGCCCAAAAGAGGGGACAAAGTTCATTACCGGGGGGGTGTTAAAATACAACACCTTGTTTCCATAATAATCGTAGTTAGCACCTCCAACAAGAAGCAAATATAATGGCTTTGGCGACTGCCAGTTACTTTGTGCAGCAATTAAGAAATCCCTGATTGGCTCCGGTGCAAAAAACCCATAATTAAACTGGTCATATATGTCAAATACATTGATTACTTTCGTAGCTAATCCATAGTTCTGGCTTATAAAGGCAGCATATTCATTTGCTTTGGAAACAAAAACTGGATGTGTAATAAGGATATAATCTGCTTGAATGCTAGAACTTGCGATATCAGTAAACTTCTTTGTATAGAAATAATAAGGAGAGCCAATCCTCGATTCATTAATCAAATAATATTTGTCTCCTGCCTGAACAGTGTCATTAAAAACTAGTTGATCTCCGATTCGAATGCAATTAATTATTTTCTTTATTCCTTGGTTATATTTATATAGGATCATATTAGCAGAACTAAGATTTGTTAACTTAAAGGCTTTTATACTATTCCCCTGTATATCATTAATAGTAAACCTTAATGAATCATTAATTGCCTTTAAATATCTTGGATATTCAACTTCATACCAGTCATATTCTACAGAATTCAGTGATTCATGCTTAATGGTATATGAAGTAGCTTTTAATGTATTATTCCCTTCTGCCAGTAGATTTGAGTTAAATACTGCCTTTATCACCACCTGTGCGTATTTATCAAAGTAACCGGAGCTGTAAACTGCTGTGTCAGAATTTATACTTAGCCCAATAAGATGTGCGTTGGTTAGAAAATTTGATGCGTAATCCTGTATTTTATAAAATGCTTGTGCTGTTTTGCCTGGATATATATCTGTAGCAGAAAATGGAAAATATATTGGAGGAACTCCCCCAACAGAATCTTGTTGTTGCTGTCCCCACACCCATGTCTGGTTTTGCTTCCACATAGGAAGTTGTCTGGCGACAAGGTCTGCCATTGAATAATCAAGCCACTCGTTCTGCTCATAATGTGCTATCTCAGCATAATATTCAATTGTATCAGTTGGGGTTCCTATATTACCCTGCTGTTCAGTGGTTGGTATTCCGGTTCCCCCCCCCCATGTCAGCCAGTAAATTGTTGTATCCGAATATCTGTTAAGGTATTCCTTATATGTTTCATTAGGTCCGCTTGTTTCCCTGTAATTATCTCCCCAATTCCTCCTACCGAAAAATTCTATATATTTCAATACACCTAATGAATCAACAACAGTTATTGGTACCTGGCTTCCTTTAAGATACATTTGGAACGTATTGAGAGAAATTGCCTGAGGATCAATTCCATAATTTTCGAGATCTGACTTTGTTATTCTGTATATACCGTCAGCATTAGTGCCTAACTTTAAGTATGTTTTTGAAAAATCTATCCAGGATGAATTATTTGCCTCGGGTTCATAATATTTCTTATCAAGAGGCTTGGCATTTTGATAGTTTAATATCGTAGATGATAAAAACTCTTTTTCTTCTTTTCCCTCTTTGATATTTGCAGCCTTGCTGTTACCCGGTGTATTTAATCTGAATGTTAATTTTACTCTCTGCAACTCCTCTATTATATCATTATTTGATAAGTACTGGTAAATTTTCAGATGTACGCAATAATAATTCCTAAACCAGAGGTACCCCTTAACTTCAATCAAATTCTTCCGTATATTATTTCCTTTTGCAGGTACATCTTTATATATTACTGACTTATTGTCAGTAGAACTGACTGAAGAATTAATAACCGGTCTACCCTTTATTTTATTAGCAGATATTGTTGTCAAGTTTGCTGTAATCTTTGAATAGGATGGTAAAGCTATGATTACATCTCTTGTTGGAAGAGCATTTCCCCCTGGTTGAGATTCATCCTGGAAATTATTGAAGTTTACAAGTAGGTTCGTCCCTTTGATGATATTCTTATGGGGTATTGAAGAAAGGCTTAATTCAAATTCTATAATGTTATTTGTTTCTTGATAATTATTTATACTATTTTGTGGGTATATAGAATAAATGACTATAATAAATAAAAAAACTATATAAAGAATTCTATTCATCTAATTCCATAATTTATTGTGGTAATTTAGTAGATTATATTAATAAATAATAATCATTTTTTATTGTATTCTTACGATTTAGACGGCATTCAAATTTCTTCTTCTGATTTAACGGAATTAAGACTTTATTTCATTGATTCTCTCGTTAATTCAGAGAAATCTAAAATTATTATAACATTTAACTTGGAATATTATAGGAATGCTATTATTAATAGCAATTTTTATTCTATTTGCCGAAATGCCGACATGGTCCTTCCAGATGGGGTTAGCATCACAAGCCTCATTAAATTGAAACATAAAAAGAAGATACTTCGCATCACTGGAAACGATCTTTTTAAGCTGATCCTTGATATTAGCAATGAAATCCCACTCAAAATAGCATTTGTAGGTTCAACAGAGCAGGTTATTGAACAATTAAAAAATAAAATCCGCATTGAATACCCTGGCTGTAAAATTGCCGCCGCTATTAGTCCTTCTTATTATTTTGAAAATAAAGAGGAAGAAAATAATAAGGTTCTTAAACAGCTTGTAAATTCAAAACCTGATGTTCTTTTCCTTGCCCTTAGAAATCCCAGAACAGAGTTTTGGCTTAATAAATATAAAGATCAAATCGGTTCTAAATTAAATATAGGAATCGGGGCAGTTTTCGATTTCTACACCGGACATAAAAAAAGAAGCCCTGAGATATTCCAGAAATTAGCTCTTGAATGGGCTTGGCGTCTTTTTCAGGAACCCAAAAGACTCTACAAAAGATATCTTATTGAGGGTATCCCCTTCTATATCAAAAAATCATTACAAATAATTTTGAAAAATGACAACAGAACTTAAATACATAAAAATCCTTTATCTTGTTAAAACTATGGATGTAGGCGGGGCTGAAAGATTTACTCTTAACCTATGCAGATATTTTAAAGATAAAACCTCTGGTATTACTGTAGCCTCTTCAGGGGGAATATTTGTCGATCAATTACAACTTGCAGGGGTAAAGCATATTAAGTTGCAACACCAGCCTGTAATAATAAATATTTTCTCGCTTTATAAAGAACTCATTAGCATTATAAATGGAGATGATTATTCAATCGTCCATTGCCAACACAGGATATTTACTTTTCTCCTGCAGTTTGTTCCGAATAAAAAATTTATACTCTTATATACTGCTAATAATATGTTTAACGACTTATTCCAAAAATGTATCTTCCCCAATTTTGCATCGGCAGCTTCAGAATCAATTTGCAATAATCTCAAAAAGACTTCATATATAAAAAATAGTAAAATCACACAGATAAATTATGGGGTGAAAATTCCTGAAATTTATCAATCCCATAAAGGACTAATTACATTTGGCTTCTTTGGACGTTTAATTAAGGAAAAAGGAATATTCAACCTGCTTGAATCAGTAAAAATACTTGCTTCAGACAACCTCAATTTCAAGCTAATAATTAAAGGGAAAGGGGAATTAAATAAGATAACGACATTTATTGAACAAAATCATTTATCCGGTATAATTTCAATTACACCACCTTCGTCTAATGAGGAAGAAATTTATAAGGACATAAATGTTCTTGTCCTGCCGACCCGACTTAACGAAGGACTCCCCATCTCAATCCTCGAAGCTGCCGCAAGAAGGATCCTT
Organism: Ignavibacteriales bacterium; assembly: GCA_003141435.1. GTDB lineage: Bacteria > Bacteroidota > Ignavibacteria > Ignavibacteriales > Ignavibacteriaceae > Fen-1301. The sequence goes on along the minus strand of PLLW01000123.1, from coordinate 8,579 downwards.
GTTGTCTCTGCCGATGCAGGCGGAGTCAAGGATTTTCTTCAGAATCAGGAGACCGGTATTATGCTCGGTTCATTAGATCCCGTAACTATTGCTCAAGCCTTAAAAGGAATCATTCTTAATTATAATAAATATTTACCAATCCTCGATAATGCTCTTAAAAAAGTTAAAGATGAGTTTTCTCTTGAAGTAATGGATAAAAAATTTGAGGAACTTTATAAAAGAATTCTCTTTTTATTGATGTTGAAATAAAAACTTATAAATCTAGAATTTCTTTTAGAGAGCGTCAATATATAATCGACAAGATGTAAAACTATCCATTCATTTAAATAAGTTCTTATTTTCAAATACCAACTTATTTTTACATAATGTTTAGATTCGTATGAAGCAAGCCCATGGACTGTATAGGTAAACTTGGTTTTAGTCAGAAACCTAAGCGGTAAAAGGACAACGTAAAACATTTCCAGAGTAACAAAATGTATTATATCAGGTTTAAATTTTAACACTAATCCGAATAGACGGAAGATGCCGCATCTGTAAACATTATCTTCAATTAATTCCTTTCCGAATAGTTTTTGAAAACGACTGTACTTTGATCCGTCCTGAAAATAACAGACATAAATGGCAGAATGATCTAATTTTGAAAATTTATTAAATATTGATTCCGCAACTACTGTAGGAGCAAGTAAAGCTTCTCCCCGCTCATAATTTCCAAAAAACATTACTTTCATTTTTATTTCTGCACTTTTAGAAATTGAATTGTGATAGTTATTTGTAATATGTAAAAGAGTCTCATATTAAGCTGTAAAAAACTTATACTTGAAATTGTGCTTTAACAGAAGAATAAATTGTAATGCAAATACAAAATACTCACTGATAATAGTAGCAATTACCGCACCCCATAAACCATAAAATCTTATTAGTATAACATTAATCGTTACATGAATCAAAGCACCAAAACCATTGCTTATCATAGGAATTTTTTCTTTCCTTATGGAGTTGGATATCACACCAGTCAAATTATTGAAAAACAACCCGGGCAAAGCAAAAACCAGGTATTTGAGATATGGGATAGAAAAGGAATATTTGCTGCTGTAAAAGAACAGTATTATTGTTTCTCCAAAAATATTAACTAATAATATCGCCGCAACTGATATAATCAGCAGTATAAGAGATACTAATAAAATCTCATGGGGTTCTATCTTGTTATTTGATGAATATGATTTGCTTAAGTCTGTAAAAACAGTGTTAAAATTACGCCACTGATTATCGTGGGTATTTTATAGAGTGAGTACGCTATGGAATATACCGCAACTGCTTCAAAACTTAAGAACCTTTCAATTATCAATATATCTATCCTGTCATAAACAAGCACAAAGATTATACCAATGCCAATCGGAACCGAAGAATATAAAATCTTTTTCAAAACTGAATAATCAAATCTTAATTGAAGATTTAGTTTTTCTTCGCGCAGGTATTTGTATAATATCCCAAGATGAAATATTACCGATACTAATAGAGAAACAAGTATCATGTAATGCTGAACTTTTATCAGGTAAAAAAAGATGATCAATACAGCAAATATGATTCTGCTGATTAAAAAACCTATAAAGCTTTTCTTGTATTTTTTTTTGCCGAACAAGACTGAATTAAGGATTAGGTTAAAACCACTCAGGTAGGTCAGTAAACCAATAATACCTATTATTACCGGGTCTATTGATAAATTTGAATAAAGATATAAGAACATTACTACAACAAAAATCACCATAAGAATTACCCGGAAGGAAATTGATGATTCTAATTTTTGCTTTAAATCTTCTGTTCCTGCCTCCCTCTGAAAATAAAAGCTAAATCCTAAATCAAAAAAACTGTTTAATATATTTGTAAAAGCAAATACTGTCGCTATTAGTCCGTAGTGTGTTTTATCAAGCTCTCTCGCAAGGATCAGAAAAAATACAAAGAATACTACCTTTTCAAGAAGGTTTATATAAACACATATTGAGATTCTAGAAGAATTTTCCTGGTAAATGGTACTATTTTATTTAAAAAGGATTTCATTTACATCGCATTATTTTCTTGCAAGCCATATTTCTGGATTCTGATTAATTCTTGAATTCCAAATTTCAAAATGAACGATATAACCTTCTAAACTTTCTCCTATTTTAGCTATAACGCTGCCTGGCTTAACTTTGTCACCTTCTTTGACGAATACATCGGAAAAGTGGCTATAAACAGTCCTATAGCCGTCTTTGTGAGTTATAATGATAACTCCCCCGTATCCAGGAATCCAATCTATGGCAGACACTACACCGTCGGCAGGTGTTTTTATATTCAAATCTGAGGCTGCTTTAATATCCACACCGTAATTAAGGGTTACAGTATTCAACTTGGCATTTCTGTCTTCCCCGAAATGTCTTACTATATGCCCTCCTGAAACTGGCCAGTTAAGTTTCCCCTTTAAAGCAGAAAAGGATGATAAATCTGATGTCGAAATATTGATATCATAAACTGCATCTTTGTTAACATCCTTCTTTTCAGAAGAAATGGTTTTAGTCCTGCTTTCATTCTTTAATTTTTCCGATTCTAAGTTGGCTAACCTTTCATGTTCCTCTTTTTTCTTTCTCTCTTCTATGTCAATCAGTTTAGCAATCAGATTTTTAATTTTAGATTCGGCCGATCTCTTAGTGCTAATTGATTTCTTCAGTTCATTCTTATCACGCCTGATGGAGACTAATATTTTCTTCCTCTCAGCAAGTTTCTTTTGCAGCATTTTTGATTCATTTTCCTTCTGTTCTGCAAGAATGACCTTCTCTTCTTTTTCTTTTTCGTACGTATTTTTGAGGACTAATAGATCCTGCTTGTTCTTCTGAAATTCACTAAGATCCTTTGCTCTCTTTTCCGAAAATTTCTGAAGATATTTGTATCTTATAAGTGCCTGCTGGAGAGATTCGGAATTCAGTAATACACCCAATTCATCATCTTTTCCCTTTTTATAAACAGAAACAACATATTTCGAATAATTGCTCTGGAGTATCTTAATTTCTTTTTCGACATATTCAATCTGATGCAGAGTATATTCAATATCCTCCTGTTTAAGTTGTTCCTCTTCCCTTAATTTGTTTATTAGTGTATTCAGCAGGAAGTTTTGTTTACTATAATTTTCAAGAGCGGTATTTGACTGCTTTTCTTTTGTTGTCTTTATCCTTAATTGTGATTCCAGTAATGATATTTCGGCTTTGATTCTTGAAAGCTCGGTTTGTTTATCCTTTATCTTATCTTTTCCCTGAGGGAGAATAAACGAGATGGGAAAAAATAAGATAATGATAATAAGGTATTTTATTTTATTTACCATTTAATTATAGAAGCATCATCAGGAATCTTAAAATCGATATAGATGTTTTTCTTATTGGCAGTCATTGCCTTATAATCAATTATTACTGTCTCATTCTGTTTCCTATTCATCACTTCTATCATTGCAGGTATTGCAACTGTTTCCAACAATTCAAAATTAGAATATTTCCCCTCAAGTAAATCATTATCGCTGCTATTTTTCAATACGTAATGAAGAATTCCAAGATTCCTTACATCTATCTCGTATTCTGAAATATTTTTTGTAGCTGAATCTTTATACGTAAGCATGTATTTATCATATATAACCTGGTAGTTATTTGGCGACTTATATAAATTGCTAGTAAGGTTAACTGAACCTATGAATGCATCCATTATATCCCCAAAAGAGAGATCGATCTTGAATATCTGGCGCAGTATATCATTGCTTTGCAAACCTTTATAGGCGGTATTGTGAAGAGCATCATAAAAAATAAACTCTTTGCTTGTTACCAACGCCTGCGCTAATTCAATTCCAAATGGTCCCATTATTGTAAGGTAAATGGAATCTGGCTTAACGACAACTATCCTGAAGGAGGCACTATTGTTAAATTCATTCGATTTGATAGTAATTGTACCATTCCCCTCAAATGTTTTTATTCTTCTTCTGTTGGCTTCAAGCTTTGTCATTAACCTTTCTGTCGAAAGAATTTCAACTTCTTCTGTAGGCTTTGACGGTATACACCCTGTAAAAGTAAACATTGATATAATAATTGTAGAGGAAAGAAGAATTAGAAGGAGTTTCAAATTTCACCTCTTTCAATTTTATTTTTAAGATTATTATTTGTTGTATCAAGATTGAAGGCTTTTTGCCATATTCCAACAGCAGATTTTTTTTCACCTATCATAAATATAGCGTCTCCAAGATGCTCAAGTGTGGTTGAAGATTCACCCCCTGCTGAAATAGCCTGTTGAATAAAATCTTTTGCCTTGTCATATTGCTTAAGCTTAAAATAAACCCATCCTTTAGTATCAAGATATGAGGAATTATTGGAATCAGCTTTTAATGCGATATTTACCATTATCATAGCTCTTTCCAGCTGAATCCCCCTTTCCGATAAGGCATAAGCAAAGTTATTATTTACTAATGCATTTGTTGAATCTAATTTAATAGCTTTTTCATATACACTATCGCATTCCGTCCATTTTTCCTGTGCATTATAGATAAGACCCAGGGTTCCAAGGAGGTTTACATCTCCTGGTTTTAAAGTTAATGCTTTATTAAGATATTTAACTGCATTATCATAATCTTTTAACTGGTTCAGTGTATAACCGTATGCAGATAATGCGTTAATATCATTCGGCGATAATTCAATCGCCTTTTGAAGATATGGCTTGGCTTCAATGGGGTTCTCTGTTTGGGCTAATGACAATCCGACAATTAAATTAACTGCAAAGTCCTCAGGAAAGATCGGTGCTGCAAATTTCATCAGTTTGGCAGTTTCCCTGTACTTTTTATTATCAAATAATAATCCCCCCACTTGTAGCCAATTCTGTGAATTGTAATTTTTTATTTCTAAAGCAGCTATAAGCACCTTTTCAGCTCCATCATCATCTTTAACTAAAAAATTAAGAGCACCGAGATATATTTTGACCTGTATTGCTATAGTGTCTTTATCCATTTTCGTAAAAAACTTCTTAACGATAGGATATAAGGAAAAATCAGAAAGTGACTTCGCAAAGTATGAAGCACCAATCCTTAGTTTTCCTTCAAATGGTATTTCTGGTTGTTTAAGAAGTATATCATATTCCCTCGATGCTTCTTCCCATTTATTCTGAACAATGTAAAGTTGTGCCTTCCTCTCATGAGCATCAAGATCCTCAGGCGAAGTTTCCAGTATATCATTTACGATTTCAAGAGCTTTATCATACTTTTTCCCCCTTTCATAAATTTCAACCAATAATTTCTGCAATGCAGTATTACTCGGGTCTATTGTTAAAAGTTTAACAACTGAATTGGCTGCTGATTCATTATCCCCCAGCTTTTCATATAGTTCCCCCACTCTCATCAAAATGCTCCAGTCAGGACCCACAAATACAGTCAACTTATTATATAGTTCTATAGCCTTCAGGGGTTTGGTAATCTCATAAATACGTGCAAGCTTATAATATGCCGAATAATTTGTTGAATCCATAAAAATAATCTTTTCATAAATTACAGCGGCTGAATCATTCTGCTTGGCAGTGTTAAAAATATCAGCGAGAAGCTCATAATATTCTATCTTGCTGCTATTCAAATCGATTGATCTTTTAGCACAGTTAAGAGCTTGCGGAGTTTTATCCAGGATATAATAATTCTTTGCCAGAGCATAGTATATTGCTGCACTTGTATCTTGGGAAAGTGATTCCAGATACTCTGCAATTGCACCTGAATAATCCCCCTTCGCTTCTGCAACTGAACCATTAATAAAATGGTCTAAAGCATAATTCTTCTTCTCCGCAGGATTAACCATCTTGGCGGTGGAAGTTTTATCCTCTTTAACTAATTCCTTATTTGATGAACAGCTAAAAAAAATGATCGCAAATAATATAGGGACGAAATATTTTACCATATCAATCGAAAGATATAAATGATCATATAATAATTAAATGTAATTATTTGACAACAATAATCCATTTTCTATTGTAACTTACAGTGAACTGGATTTTTTTGATTTTATTCCTCAATGTAAATATAGTAATAATACATTTTATTTAGTGATTGCTTGAAACTCTAAAAAATTTACATTTAATTGGTTATTTGTGCATTTTAATTAAATTTGAGATACAAAGAACTATCTTATTAACTATGGAAATTTATGATATCGGCATCGCTTATGTATGGGAGTATGACGATGATTTTATCGATCTCATCGAATCATCGATCCATATGGCTGGTCTCTCTTCTTTCAGAATAACGGCATGGAATATTAATGAGATCACAGAAAAAGTTAAAAACAGGAAATTAGATTTTAACTTTTATCTGGACCGCGCCTCGGATGTTAACGATAATTTTATATTACTCGGGAAAATTTTAGGCCGCAGGAAAACTGAAATTTTTAACCCATATAAAAATGTACGGCATGCTATTGATAAAGCGAGCATGCATCTTGAGTTTATTACTGCTGGTCTAGAAGTACCCTATTCAATCATTATCCCCCCCCATAGTCAATTCGGGAATATTTTTATTTCAATTGATGAGCTTTCAAAACTAGGCAGACCCTTTATTATAAAACCTTGCAATAATACGGGGGGAGGTTTGGGGGTAGTGACAGGGGCGGAATCTATAAAAGAGGTGCTTGAAGAACGACTCACAAATTCAAATGATAAATATATACTTCAACAGAAGATTTATCCTTCGATTATTGGTGGAAAAAGAGCGTGGTTCAGGTCTTTCTGGGCTTTCGGAAAACCTATCCCAGTCTGGTGGAATGATTTGACTCACGTATATGATGAACTGAGCCCAGATGAGATAAAAAATTTCAGGCTGAACCGGCTACTGCTTATCACAAAAAAAATTGCATTGCTTACCGGTCTTGATTTTTTTTCTACAGAAATTGTTATTACAGAGAATAAAAAGTTTATTGTAATTGATTATGTTAATGACCAATGCGATATGAGAATAAAATCAAAACATGCTGACGGTGTTCCCGATGGTGTGGTTCAAAGAATTATTGATATTATGGTAAAAACCATTTTACAATATAAAAAATTAAATCAAATAAGAAAGCAATAATGAGGAGAAGTGAAATTTATTTAATACTTGTACTTATAGTTTTTATAGCAGGATTTTCCTCCTACCACTATATATTCAGCATTTATGAAGTAACCTATAAAATAACTCCGGATAAATTGTATGCCGATAATAATTCAACCTTAATAATAGAAGCAGTACCTATAAATTCATTAGGATGGAAAGCTCCTTTTAGAAAAACCTATTCTGAATTTACATTTAACGAAGGTAAAGACCTGGTTGAAATTATCTTCCAGGATAACAATAATGGGATTTTAAAATTAAGGGCGAAAGAGAAATCGGGCAAAGTATCTATGACCATAAAGACTAAATATTCTCTGCTTCCCTCTACTTTAGAAATTGTAATCGAACCTAATGTTGTTTAATTAAAAAATGTTTCTATATTATACTATTATTATTATCTTTTGAGTGTTGATTAAATTATTCTCAACTACAAATTGAGGGAATATGAAAAAGGTTATATTATTTTGTATCTGTTTGTTATTTAGTTCATATAGTTTTAGCCAGGGTACTGCGGGAGAATCCGCAAAGTATGAAAACAGGATATTGATTGATATGCCAACAGCTGGAATTCTGGAAAAAGGCTTTGTCGGTACAACTTCCGATGTTTTACCTGGTGGTGCATTAATAGAGATACTTGAGGTAGGTGCATTCGATAATATAAGTTTTGGCATTTCTTATGGCGGATCTAATATAATCGGCGCTGGTTATCCCGGCTGGTATAAATATCCGGGGGTTAATTTTCGCTTTCGTTTATTTAATGAATCCTTTGGTATGCCTGCGTTAACATTTGGTTTTGATTCACAAGGAAAGGGTCCTTACTTTGATTCCTCAGGCAGATATGCTATAAAATCACCCGGTTTTTTCAGTGCTGTTAGTAAGAATTTTGCATTTATGGGGTTTTTCAGCGTACATGGAACTTTGAATTACTCTTTGGAAAACAAGGACGGGGATAATTATGTAAACCTTTCTTTGGGTTTTGAAAAAACTATTGGTGCATCTCTTTCCGTAATTGGTGAATATAATTTTGCTTTTAACGATAACAATACAAAATATTTCGGTGATGGTAATGGTTATCTGAATATGGGATTAAGTTGGGTAATGGGTGAAGGATTTACCTTGGGTTTTGATTTAAGAGACTTACTGAATAATCAAAAATGGTCACCAACTACTGCTGACAGAAGTATCAAAATTGAGTATATAAAAAATATATTTAAGTGATTTTTTAATATAAGACTTACTCAAAAAGGGAGCTGAACAAACCTTCTCGTATTTTGACAAAGGTTATTTTCTCTTCTATTAAAACCTTTTAATCAAATATGTGTCAAATAATCAGACTATTGGCATTAAATGACACCAGCTCTATAATCATTGAAATTAGATTTTAGCGACAGGTAATCTGGCTGTTCTAAATAATGCTTTTACTATGGAACAATATCCTTTTTGATATGTATCTTATATT
>PLLW01000065.1 GCA_003141435.1 Ignavibacteriales bacterium | reverse complement strand
GGTTCAATAAAGAAGTAATAGAAGTGCCTAGGAAATAATTAAGGAATCGATAATAGAGAAGATATGAACAGTTGCATCCGAGCAAAAGCTTTATGTTCAATAAATATTTTATTACTATTGGGTTTATATTATTAGACCTATATACACCGTGCTTTCCATTAGTATATCCAACCAGTTACCAGACATAACCGACATCGAATCGCAGCGCCGGGGCCTACCCATCTATGGAGCTAAAACCACTTCCACTCGAACCCACATAATGGCCGATCCCTATACCCAGACCCATGGCAAAATCATCGCCGGGGAACCATTGCCAGCCAATTAGTACTCCCAATGACGTTATTGTGGCTGTTGCTGAATAATTATCCTTTAAACTATTAACCGAAAAATTTGGGGCGATATAGAAACCACGAAGACACTTATTACCAGGATGAAACCTAACCTCACCATTTACGCCAAATCCGCTTAACCCAGATAATGTTGGAGACTGTGCACCAAGTCCCACAGCAATTGTTTGATTTATTTTCATATAAAAGCTAATATTATAAAAAAGGAAGAACTTAAGAGGATTGATAATAATCATATAATTTCTCGGAGTAATATCTTCGGTCTTAGAGATAATCTCACTTTCAGTAACAACCGCCTTACCGGTGGAATCTTTTGTGCTTCGTTTTTCGATGGTTTTATTCTGAGCGAATGCGGCAACGGAAAAGAAAAAGACGATAAAAAATACTACTTTCATGAGTCACCTTAATGTTTTTGTAGTTATTTAACTTTGTATCACTTAAATTATTTCTATCAGTTGTCAAACTAAATAATATTAAATATAATAAAAATATTATTTACTTATTAAATAAATACTTTTCCTTTTCCCATTCTGAATATATCACAGGAAGAAAAGATCCCTATTCTTAATAAGGTTTTTTACAAATTCTATTTTCTTATCTTCCGATAGCTTTACAATCTGCCTGCCTTCTGTTTGCTCTTTCCCCCAAGGCCATGATCGTAGATATCCCTTTGTTTTTATTGCATAAGTTATTTTCTTATCATCCTCTGTTGGCAGTGGAATAAAATTGACATCTATTTTATTGTTTGGGAACAAGACACAATAATTACTATCGTCATAATTGATCTTACTCAGAACATTCTCATTATTATTTTTCATTGCATTAACTATTTTTTGAACATGGACTACAGGTTCTTTTATCTTAGTAAAGTCACAACAAATATTATCAATTTTCCAACCATCTTTTAACGCAGTCATCCTTAGCTTCAACAAGTTCCCTGCTCCTTGCGTATTTTTAAATCTTATCCCCTTAGTAAATGAAGTGAAATTAGCTTCGGGTTTTATGGCACCCACATATTCCCAACCTTTACCGTTATATATTTCAATATTCAGCGAACTCTCTTTTAAATAATCCCGGAGATCCTTTATTATTTCATGATCAGTTTCAATGCAGTTCATAAATTCAAGATATTTATCTCCCAGCAAGTCGCCAAGATAATAATAAGTGTAGGTACCGAAATAAGTGTTTATTGCATCCACGATTAAAGTTACACTTCCGCTCCTTTTACTATTTTCAAAAGCAAGGTATATAGTATCCATGGCTCCGCTTGAGGGAGATAAGCCTTCCACCCATAATTTTTTATCTTCTTTATTGATACAGGATAATATGTCCTTTCCGTTTGCGATTGCTTCCACAGGAGCGGTTTTAGAATAGACAGGAATAAATTATATTTTAGGGCATCTTTCCTTTCCACTCTTTCCCAACTTTCTTACTTAGCATAATTATTTTTTCCTGCGGAAACAAAAAGTGAGATAAAAAAATAACTATTAGCAGAAACATGTGAAATGTTTTCATAGATCATCCTTATCTTAACTTCGGAAATAGGATTTTTAATTTATCGAATTGTCATCAAATTATAAAAAAAATCTACCTCATAAGATCCCGATTGAAATTAGTGATTGAATAACTGCATTAAAAACCATTAAACCTTTTTTCATTTATAAATTCCTCTCAAGTCATTAACGCCAAAACTTGGATAACTCCTGACATCGACACTAGAAGATGAATAATAGATAGTCCAGAAAGTTGATTGTCCTGAAGATAACGGCACACCAATTCCTGACGCGACCAGGCGATCAGCACCAGAATCCAAGTAAGTTGTATCTACCGTGAAGTAAAGGTTTGGGATATATGTATCCTGAGGACTATCTACCACAGGATCAGTAACTTCGCAAGATGTTAGCGCGCATAATAATGTTAACAAAAGAACTAATATGAAGGATTTCATAAATATCTCCTTAATTTATTATTAAATCACTGGGGAAAATATCTTTAATAGTTAAGACGAAGTTGTCACGGAATTGTAAAAAGTGAAAGAGGGAGTTATTGGCAATTTTGTAGAGTAAGCCGAGGGCGCAGTGAATATTATTTCCTGTTTCCCTCATACGGCTTTCCTGAATGAATATACCCATTAAGGTATTGCTTCCTCCAAGATTCCTGAACTAATATGTTTGATAGCTTTCGCAATACATAATTCTTCTTCTCTTTAGTTGCACTTCATTCAGCAGAGACCCTTCCCTACGATAATGTTTTGCTGCATTATCATCAAGCGGTACTACGGTCTCATCCGCCACCCTGCCTGCTCACTTCAATTTCGTTTCCTTATATGAAGTGTCTTCTTGTCAGGCGAGGGTTTCCCAAGTTCCTAAACATTCTTTCCTCCCGTGTCGCCACTAATACCCCGGAGATGCCATAAACCCCACTCTATTCTTTACAGGTTTATGATGTTGACTTCGACTATCCAATAAAGGCTCGTCCATCTCAAATTGGTCTTTACGAGGCTACCTCTGTGTTCACTTTCGTTACAACCCGGGCGTTTGCGTTACACCCTTTATGGTTACTTTGTCAAGCCGCTTAGGTTATTATCGTTTCCAACGATAACCCGGCTTCCCGCTACATGGTTTTAGAGTTTTACCATGATGGGACTTGGCGGAGTCGCTACTCTCCGCCTCACCCAATTAGTTATGTCCAAGCTTTGCTTGGCACTCATTTAAGAAGGATCATTTTTTTAATTTGGGAAAACAGATAATGTTATTTTATAAGTATTAAAATAAAAAAGAAATTAAATTCTTCGACGGAATCCCCTTCCAAGGACTTCATGGACATTACCGATAATTATGAAAGCGTCTTCATCTATCTGTTTTATCATATCCTGCAGTATTACGAGATCCTTTTAATGGAACGACAGTCATTAAGACCTCCCGGTCCTCATTTTTGTAAAGACCGCGTGCTTTAAGAGCAGTAGCGCCTCTGCTGAGGTCTGTAAGAATTGCTTCTGAAATCTCATCAGTTTTAGAGGAAATAATGTATGCAACCCTTGCATAATCGAATCCATCCAATACAATATCAACAATTTTACTTGAAACAAAGAGAAGAAACATGGCATATAATGTTAACGAAAATGCGGGTTTACCAAGAGACAGATCTTTTAAATAAATCACAATACCAGCAGAAGCGATAACAAAAAAATCAATCATCATTATAGCCTGCCCGGGTTTTATGCCAAATCTCTTGTGTAATATAGAGGCAATAATGTCAGAACCGGCTGTAGTTCCTTTACACTTGAAGACAAGTCCAAGCCCAATTCCCAGAAGAGTTGCGCCCACAAGGATCAAAAAGAAAAAATCATTATCTCTGAGATCAATTATAGTCTGTGACTGATTCAGTTTTATAAAATGTAAATACGGGATATCACCCCTGAAAAGATCGACAAAAATAGAATTTAGAGTGAAGCCGTAAAATGTTCTGGCACCGAAACTCTTTCCAAGTTCCTTAATCCCCCAGAAAAAAAGAGGCAGATTAAGAACCCACATAGTAACACCGATAGGTATTTTTCCGTAAGTAAGATAGGATAATGTCATTGATAAACCGCTGACACCTCCCGGGACGACATAGGCATCCATTAAGAATACTGAGATTCCAAGAGCCATTATTGCAGCTCCAATGGTTATTCCGATATAATCTCTTACTATTTTGCTTTTTTTTGTTTTGAAGATGAAATCCATATTACATCAGGAATTTTTAATGGGAAGAGGGCTTTGTATATATTGTTTTACCTGTTTGATTTATTTGCTCTATTAAATCATCATTAGTTATAGTGTGGTAATTTATTATATCGAATTTATAAGGGAGCAGGGTTTCCTCATTGAGCCGGTAACTTATATGAGAAATGATACCCGCATCAATGTCTTTTCCTTTTAGAGCAATATCAACGTCACTTCCATTTTTATAATTACCCAAGGCTCTGCTTCCAAAAATAACCGCTTCATCTATTTTATCTTCTTTTTCAAGCATAGATATGATTATATCTAAATCAGCCGTACTCAAGCCGTAACTATTTTGCATATTTATTTTTCTTTAAGGTATTGGTAAACCTGAAGGACAGCGGGATAGTATTTGTTTTTAATTATTTCTACAGCGTTGATAGCAACTTCTTCGTTATATGTGTGGGATAATTCGTTTCTCTTTTCCAACATTTCAATCCAGGTATGACCGTCTTTAATAATTTGAGTATTAAATGCTTCTTTTAGCGCTGCCCTAGGGAAAGTGGTTTCAATCCCCTGCTCATATAAATAATCTTTAATGGTTTTCCATGCCAATTCAAATGTAAACTCAAAAGCCTGAACTAATCCGCCTACTTCAACCTGTGTGTAAGATTCTTGCTTTATTATTTTTTCAAAAAACAAGAATGCCTTTTCAAAATTCTGGAAACGCTGCTTCCAACGTTTTTCTTTGGTTATCATTTTTAACCTTCTTTATTTTTGAAAGATTAAATCGATTTAATGAATACTCTTAAAATAACAACTTATAATGAAATATGAGAATAATGCAATCCTAGAAATAGGGCTTTCCGCAATTACGTCATATTGAATAGGCTTCCGATTCGGGATGATTGACACAATTTTCCATTTATGGCTACCTTTAATAATAATTTGTAAAAATATAATGCTTTTTTGTAAGCAATAATGTTATTAATACATAAACGAAAATCAAAGTGCTTGTTCAAGGATCTTTTGGCTTATATCCAAGGTCAAATCCTGAGTTTCCGAAAGTGCTGTCATCCCATGAACCTTTAACTGTTCAATAACAACCGGTATTTTATCGGCGTTAACGCCATACATTGAAAGATGAGTTTTGACACCAAGGCTTTCAAAGAATTCTCTCGTTTTATGGATTGCCAAATCTACCTTTTCATCTTCGCTGCCCTTGTTTATATGCCAAACACGTTCTGCATATTGCAAGAGTTTAGCGCGTTTTTTTTCTAGTCTAACTTCTAACAAAGCCGGCAACACTATAGCTAAACTCTGACCATGATCGATGCCAAATAATGCGGTTAATTCGTGCCCGATCATATGAGTTGTCCAATCCTGAGGAACTCCGGTACCTATAATACCATTTAGCGCCATAGTTGCACTCCAAACAAGATTAGCGCGTGCATCATAATTTTTCGGTTCAGATATTGTTGTCTTACCAATTTCAATCAGAGTTTGTAATATTCCTTCAGCTATACGGTCCTGAACTTTTGCATCCACAGGGAACGTCATATATTGCTCCATGGTATGTACAAATGCATCAATCACTCCATTGGCAACCTGAATCTTAGGAAGCGTAAAAGTTATAGTAGGATCTAATATTGAAAATTTAGGAAATGCCAGTTCACACATTACCGCAAATTTTCCATGTTCATAACTAATGACAGCTCCGTTATTCATTTCTGATCCGGTAGCAGGTAATGTTAATACTGTACCGAACGGAACAACTTTACCTACTATATTAAAAGGAATACGCGTAAAGCCGTACTTCAACAAGTCACGCGAATCTCCATTGTAATGAGAAGCAAGTGATATGAATTTAGTACCATCAATCACAGAGCCTCCGCCAACAGCAAGCATAAAATCTATATTTTTGCTGCGTACAATTTCAACAGCTTTAACCAAAGTTTCGTAATGGGGATTGGCTTCGATACCTCCGAATTCGTATACTTTTCTATTACCAAGTATGGTTTTTACTTTATCGATAAGACCGCTCTTTTTGGCACTTCCACCTCCAAAGGTTATTAACACAGTGGCATCGGTTGGAACATACTTATCAATATTATCCAATCTGTCTTTACCAAAAACAATTCGTGTCGGATTATAAAAATCAAAATTAAACATAATAGTACCTTCTTAATATTTTAATGATGTTAATTGGGGATTTCGTTGAGCCAATCTATACAGCCATTTTTGTTAGCAATGAATCCATCAAGGCTGGTAGCTATGTATACGATATTTGCCATTGAGTTCCTTTTCTTTTGACTAAATATATAAAAACATATAAATACGACCTAAAGCGGGGCATGATATTTTCTTTAAATAAAGTGTCCCTCTATACTGTATAATTCCAATAATTGATTTTTTGCCACCTAGTGGCTCCATGGCAAAAAACGGAAAAGTGGAATTATATATAGTAGAGGGGGGAACGTTAAATAGAAACAGCTTACCGAGAAAGCAGGCAGGGGGAAGATGCAAGCCATGCAAGGCAGGTATCCATAATAATTCATCAAAGCAGCAAAATAATATAGATCCACAGTATACCTACAGTATACAAACGGCATATAAAAGGCATTGTCTAAGTACATGAACAGTACATGATAAGTATATGAAGAGTATCTCATGAAACACTTCTCCATGAGCTTTACCAATTTCCTGCCATTGGCTTATATTAACGACGAATATCCGGGTACGGACAACATCCTTCAGGGAGGCACCAAGGGAATGTAAAGAAGATTCTATTTTTGAAAGAATATATTTAGTCTGTTCATAGGGATTATTAAGACCTACTATTTTGGTCCTATATCATTACGCACAATAAATACTGTGACTGATGTTGTATCTGTATTTAGGATAGCAGATACCGAATTTGAAGTGCCCAGTCTTGCTGTCTGGGATCAGATGGCCGGTGGTACAACTAACCCGGAAATCGGTAATGCGATGCAAGACTATACGAATCTTGTTGAAGTTGGATACCGAGAAGTCTTCAAAATAGAATAAAGTTGGATATTACAAGGCAAAGTGAGGTATTGACCTGTTATAGGTGTAACGCTAGCCATGCTAGTGTTACTTTAAAGTAACGCTAGGAATGCTTGCATTACTTTAAAGTAATGCTAATGCTGCCAGTATTACTGTGAAGTAAATTCAGAAATACTAAATAAAGCTGAAAATCTATATAGTGATGGCCTTGACCCTGCCCCCCTTTCGGTCATTTCTATTATGTTATTTTTTAGCAATTTATCCAAGTTTCTTTTAATGACAGGAGGTTTAGCGCCTAAAGCATCACGGAAATTCTTTGTGCTAAAAACCGGTTTTTCAAAGAGGAAGTCCAGTATTTCAAGTGTATACTTTGAATTAGTGATATCCCTTATTTTTTGTTTAAGAGAATTATGAAGATCAATAATTTTTTTAGCAAGACTAATATTTTTGATGGCTTGTTCCCTGACAGCAATAAGAAAATATTCAATCCATTCATCCCAAATACCGGTATTTGATACCGATCTAAGCATTGCATAATAAGAATCTCTATCAGATTCAAAATATGCACTAATATAAAATAAGGGTTTAGTTAATATTTTCTTTTCAAAAAGAAATAATGGGATTAATAGACGACCCATTCTGCCATTGCCATCCAAGAATGGATGAATAATTTCAAATTGTGCATGTATAATTGCTAATTGAACCAGTCTATCTTTTTCGTCATAGTGCATATATTTTTCAAGATTACCAAGATGCTCTATTATAGTTTCAGGAGAAGGAGGAATAAAATCTGCTGTTACTAATGAAGATTTTGGTTTGCCAATCCAGTTCTGAATAGTTCTGAAATTACCCGGGTTCCTGTTTTCACCCCTTACTCCCTGCATAAGAGTTGAATGCATATCTTTTAATAATCTTAACGAAAGAGGGAAATCGTTTTTTATTCGTGAGCAGGCCTCGTCCAATGTCTGCCTATAATTACGAATTTCCTCAATATCATCAGCATTTTCTGCTTTTTTATTATTCTTAGCTTCAAACTCCAATACATCTTCAAGGGTAGCCTGAGTTCCTTCTATTCTTGAGGATAAAACAGCTTCCTGTGTAGTAAGAGGAGAAAATATAACCTCAGTATTGGGTATGCTCTCAAGAATCCCATTATACTTTCCCAACTCCATATTGACTTCAGAAATCAACCTGGTAAATTTTTCCCAATTTACTTTCACAGGAAGATTTTGTGGTACAAAAGGCTTCACTACATTCTCTTCATAGACTGCAGAGATATTATTAAATGAAATTGTAAGGTTTTCATTATTAGAAATTACTACTATATACCGTTTGTTCGTATTAACCGAAATTAACTTTACAAGCATCAATTTGTGGAGTTCTTGTTTGTAAATATCAAGAATGATTTTTTTGTCGATATAATTGGTTAATGAGCTTGCTTTAATTTCTTTATGGTTTTCTATATTCATTTTTATTAAGCAATAACAAGGATTATCAAATGTTTGAAATTATAACACTTTCTAATTTATAAAATAAATCATTTGACTTACAAAATACAAATTAGTAATAAATTATTTGATTTTAGTTCTTATGATTATCTAGAGTTTGAGTAATACTTTTTTCCATTTTAATAAATTCTTTGAAGTTATTTATGAATTTATCAAAACTAATCCCATATATATCCTTGAATACCTGATCGTGGTTATTATTATGTAATAGTGTTTTCATATAATTTAAGAATTTATCTTTCCCCCCGAAAGTTATCATATAATCAACAATACATCCGAATTCAGAATAAATAAATGCAATTCTGTTTTTTAAATTTATGGGTACCTGATCTTCTTTATCAGAATTATAAAGACCAGGAGGCATGAAATTCCCTTCTTTTATAAATTCATAAGTTTCCTCTTTGGAAGGATACCAAGATGTCCCCATTTGATTTGAACTACAGACGGCAATGCCTTCCAACAACCATCGCGGGAAATAAAAATATGCGGTACTAAATCCCATATGCTGATATAAAAGCGTATGTGATAACTCATGTTTTACATAAATATTCAATGAAATAATTCCTTCATCTGCCTCCTTTAATGCCCAAGGAGAAATGAGTAAACTACCATTAGGATAAGCACAGAACCTTGCTTTCGAGATTGAACGCTGCAAATAATTTTCCCTATCCCGGAATATATATATAGCAGGTTTCTTTAGAAATTTAAGCTGATGAAAATCTTCAATAGAGGGGAATAAACTGTCAATAGCTTTTAGGTCCCTATATTCAGCTCCATTTTGAATATAAATTACAAAGTTTGATAATTCATATTTGGTAAAACCAATTTTTACCGGGGAATACGGAAATAGTTTACCCCATAATAATTCATAGGATAATATTCCTAATATTATTATGAGTAAGGGTATTAACAATAATTTTATTTTTTTAAGGTATTTCTTCATGTTTTATTTTTTTTTGAAATGACTTAGTATGGAAATAATTATTAAACATAAATACTTCAAACTATTAATTCAATTTTATGTGAATGAATATTATCTGGGAGTGGCACAATTTGAGACATTGGGAGGAGAGTAAGAGCTATTGGTGTACTGAGCCGTATCTGAGTCGCTACTGAGCCGTTCATCTCTCGCTCATCTCGGCTTCATCTTTCGTGCAGGAAATAGGGGTGATGACTGTCAAAATGTATTATTTTGAGCCAGTTTTGGGGATTAACCCCAGGACAACCAGGCTGACGGCGAATATAATTCCGCTGGTTATTGGGGAGATTATTTGTGTCAATAAAAGGACGGCTAACAACAGACATATACCGAGGAAAATAAATCCTGCTTTCTTGTTCTTCATGAGTATAATTCCTTATTTGAAATGTTTGTTCATACGGTCGAAATGTTCCTCAAAGTTCTGCTTTGAACCTGTTCTTAAATTTTTAGCGTCACCGACAGCGAATTCGTATTCATCTTTTTGAATTGCCTCGAAGGATTCTTTGGCGGTTTGTTCCGGCGTAATTCCAAAGTAAGTCTGACCTCTTTTTTTACGTTCACCTTTATCGAGATCGGTATCTACCATAGGGGGGATAATTTCGAAAACTTTTATGGAGGTATCCTGAAGCTGGCGTCTAAGAGAAACAGTAAAGGAATGAAGCGCGGCTTTGGTTGCCGAGTAAACGGGCATGGCAACGGAGGGGATGAAACCAAGTCCGGATGTTACATTTATTATAGCTGATTCTTTCTGAGTCTGAAGGAGCGGGATAAAGTAAGCACAAAGCTGGATAGGAGCCTCAAGGTTTATAGCTATTTCATTATCAATAGTCCTTAATGTTTCAATCCCCTTCCGGAAATCAATCCCCCGCTGGATGCCAGCATTGTTTATAAGAATATTTAGTTTAGGGAATTTTTTGTTTATCCAATAATGAAGAGCTTCTCTATCATGAGAGTGGGAAAGATCAAATTGTTTAGTATGAATAGAGGGGTATAGTTTTTTAGCTTCATCGAGTTTATCCTGTCTTCTTCCACATATAATGACTTCATTACCTGCGTCTACAAATTCTTTTACCAACGATAATCCGATACCTGTTGCACCTCCGGTAATTAGAACAATATTTCCTTTAACGTTCATTATACAGTCCTTAGATTTAAGTTATATATCAATTTTTATTAAGTAAGATATAAATATATCAGTTTTCAGGAAAACAATTATTTAGCTATTTTACACTATGAAACTTAGCTACTATTGGAATTAAATATATTCAAATATATAACGTTTAAGAGGCTGTTTAATGCTATCCGCATTATTTTATCCTTTTATATTTCGCGGGTTACGGGAAAGCCGGTGGTATGGGGAATGCCAGTTTCATATTCGATTGAGCCGACCAATCATTGCAACTTAAAATGTCCAGAGTGTCCTTCAGGGTTAGGCACATTAACACGTCCACTGGGGCTTTTGAAATTTGAGGATTTTGCGAAGCTTATTGACGAGATTAGTGATACAGGTTTTTATGTGCAGCTATTTTTTCAGGGTGAGCCATATATTAACAAGCAATTACCTGAGATGATAAGGTATGCACAAAAGAGGAAAGTTTACATTTCAATTTCCACGAACGGTCATTTTATTACGGAAAAGAATGTGGACTACATACTGGAAAATGCACCGGACAAACTTATCTTCTCTATGGACGGGTTAGATGAGGAGAGTTACCAGCAATACCGGATTGGGGGGACGTTTGCTCAGGCGGATGCAGGACTAAAGGCATTGACGCGCAGGAAACAGGAATTAAAGATGAGGCTGCCGTATGTTGAGCTTCAATTCATTGTAATGAAGCAGAATGAGAATCAGCTTGAGGATGTGATAAAGTACGGCAAGGAGAGCGGAGTTGACAGGGTTGAATTTAAGACGATGCAGATATCGTCATATGAGAATGCGGTTAAGTTTCTTCCTACAAATCCTAAGTACAGGAGATACGTAGTTGAGAATAATACTATCAGGACAAAGAATAATCTGCAGAATCATTGTTTTGCGGTATGGCGAACATCGGTGATAACATGGGACGGGCGGGTTGTTCCCTGCTGTTTTGACAAGGACGCTATATTTGAAGCCGGGCAGCTGAACGGAAATACTTTTAATGAGATCTGGCATTCGAGAGAGTTGAATGATTTCAGGGAGAATATACTTAACGACAGAGCGGGCGTACGTATGTGCAGAAATTGCACGGAAGGACTTAATATGAATATCTTAGGTATTGAGAATTAAATGCCTGGCGAAGTTTCAAATAATATTGGTGATGATATATCGAAACGATATAAAGGATTATGGATAACTATATTAAAAATAATCATAGCCGGGGGACTGCTTACTTACTTAGTATTTAAAGTTAATGTGTCTGAAATTCTGGCTGCTTTACGAAATGCCAATATTACATTGATTTTGATTACTGCCCTTTTAGCTTTCCTAAATATTTATCTTCAGTTCCTTAAATGGAAAATAACATGCGGTTACATTCTTAATGAAAAGAACAATAAGAGAATACTATTATCGCTATTCTATGGTTTTTCAGGAGGGGTTTTTACACCTGCGAGAATTGGGGAATATTTTGGAAGAGCAGCCGCATTCAAGGATAAATCGTTTATAAAGGTTGCCGTAGCTACGTTTATAGACAAGATTTTTCCCCTTATGACAGTGGCGGCTTTCGGAGCACTGGCAAGCATATTATTTATTCATTATTATTATCATGTTTCCGTTTATTTAACAGGGGCGTTATTTATACTTACCTTTGTTTTGTTTTATGCAGCCTATATTATTTCAATGGATCCAAGGTTCTGGAACAGTGTACTGTTCAACCGGATAAGTAAATCCCCGCGCATTAAAAAGATTTTCGACAATCTTTCAATACTTAAGGAACTTGACCGGTTTTATACAACGCAGATGGTGTTTATTTCAATTGCTTTTTATATTTGTTTTATTTTACAATATGCATTGCTAACGGCGGCTTTTTCAGGACATTATAATTTTATTCATTATATATGGGCGGGAAACCTTGTAATGTTTGCAACAACGATTATCCCCCCTGTTTCATTGGGGGACCTTGGGATAAGGGAAGGGGCATCAACATTTTTTCTTCACATATTCGGAGAGGTACAAAGCGTGGGTTTTAATTCTTCAATTTTTCTATTCCTAATAAACATTCTAATACCATCGGTAATTGGTTTGTTTTTACTGCTTAAGAAGAATGATAACTGAAATTATAATTACAGGGATCTTCCTTCTATGTTTCTTTTATTTATTTTTTTTATCGGGGATATTGAGAGGACTTAACAGTGTGATTTCTGATTCCTTTAAACTTCAGGACAATTCCATACCGGACGAATTCATATCAATCATTATTCCTTTCAGGAATGAATCCACAAATATTCTTGAGGCTTTATCCAGCATAGAGAAGCAGGATTACCCAAAGGATAAATTCGAGGCTATATTCGTGAATGATTTTTCAGATGATGATTCACTTGAATTATTAAGCAAGGCAAAGAAATCATTAAATATTAAGATTAAATCGGTACCGGACGATTATTCGAAATATCAGCACAAGAAGAGAGCAATACGATTCGGAATAGAGAACTCGATTGGGAGCATTATTGTAACAACTGATGCGGACTGCATTCACAATACAAAATGGTTAAGAACCCTTGTGGGACTATTTGATAAAGAAACCGGGTTTGTTTCGGGTCCCGTTGAGTTTATAGAGGAGACCACACTCTTTAATAGGATGCAGAAGCTTGAATTTGCGGGGCTTGTTTTGACAGGCGCGGGTTTAATAGGGATAAATAAGCCAATAATTTGTAACGCTGCAAATATTGCATATAGAAAAGAGGCGTTTGAGAAGGTAAGCGGTTTTACCTATAAACATAGTCTTTCTTCCGGAGATGATGAACTTCTGATGCAGAAGATAAAGAAAGAAACCGATTATAGAATAAAGTTCTGCATGAACAAGGAGGCTATTGTTAAGACATCGTCAAACAGAAATCTTAATCAATTTTATCAGCAAAGGAAAAGATGGGCAAGCAAAGGATTGTTTTATTCTAATCATTTATTGATCCTAAAGCTTGTAATGATATTTCTATTTTATTTATCATTTCCATTGCAATTGGTTTTAGGAATATTTTATAATCCATTATTTTTATTTTCAATGCTTTTATGTTTCTCAATTAAAGCGATGATGGAATATTTAATACTTAAGACAGGAGCAGATAATCTATTTGATAGTTCGATTTTAAGACCATTTATTCCCGCGGAGCTTTTACATATTCCCTACATTTTAATTGCAGGGATTACAGGAGCATTAGGCAATTATATCTGGAAGGAGAGGAAAATAAAGAGATAGTGTCTATTATTTTATCCAAGCAGGTACTAATTATATACATCTTAGAAAACTATTGACGTTATATATTCAATATATCGCATAATAAATCTGGCATTCCAATTGAATTCAGGAATTCAAACAGTGAGGGTCGAAATGAAAAAGCTATTAATGTTCGTATTTGTTTTATTATCATTAACGACAGTTCAGTCAAAGACCATGACTGAGTTGGGCGGAGACGGATATTTTTACACAGCATTGGCTCCCTATGGAGCATGGATAGAACTTAATGATGGAATGACAGTCTGGCAGCCGACCATGATGCCAAGAAACTGGGAACCATATACAATAGGACGCTGGGAATGGACAGCCGACGGCTGGTATTGGGATTCAGATGAACCTTTCGGATATATTACATACCATTACGGAAGGTGGTACAATGACGAATATTATGGCTGGATATGGGTCCCCGATGACCAATGGGCGCCAGCATGGGTAGAATGGCGTTATGATGACGATTATGTAGGATGGGCTCCTTTATCTCCTTACGGGGTGTTTGTGGTTGGTACAGGACTTTCTTTTACACATGAATACCATGCGCCATACGGTTACTGGAATTTTGTAGCTTATAATCATTTCTGCGACCATAATGTTTACCATTACTATGCGGGTCCAACTTTTAAGTATCGTATATATAACGGAACAAATTTCCGGACGGATTATGATTACAGCAACGGTCGTGTTATAAACAGAGGCGTAGGTTATGATCTTGTGAGAGAGAGAAGCGGGCGACCGATCAGAACCACTGAGATTATCAGAGTAACTGATCCAAGAGAGGTTACGGGAAATAGGGATAAAAATATTATAAGGACTTATGTTGCTACCCGGCAGGATATTTCGAGAAATAACCTTAGAGATATAACTATTAAGAGACCTGACAGAAAGACAACAATGGATGTGTCAAGGGTAAATATAGGTGAAAGGAATATCTCTGGCAGGAACGATGTTATTCAAGACAGGCAGGTGCAACAACGATCAGAACAGTTGAATGTGCAGAAACAACAAGATGCACAGAGACAACAGATTCAACAAAGACAGAATGCTGATCAACAAAACAGGCAGAGACAGCCGGTAGAGCAGAAGAAACCACAAACTAACCAGAGAATTGAGACAAAGGATGTGAGCAGAGACCGTAAGTAATCAGATACGATGGCACAACTTAAGAAAAAGGCGGCTTTTAACGAGTCGCTTTTTTTATGTTATAGAAGCGGGTTTATTTTTAATATTAGTTGAGTCGTAATACTATCTGGAAATGGTTTTCAATTGTTTAATGAAATCTGGATTTGAAATTGCTACAGAGTTAAAGCCGTCTACCTTCCCACCATTAGGTAATAATAAAGACAGAATAGCGAAGGACATTGCAATCCTGTGATCTTCAAAGCTTTCGAATACCGGAAATGGGTTAGATATATCACCATCAAATTCGAATCCATCTTCATATTCGGTTACATTTAATCCAAGATGTTTGAGATTAGAGCATATAGCACTGATCCTATCGGATTCTTTGCCCCTTAATTCTTTTGCATTCCTGATTGAGAATTTACCTGAGGCAAGGATACTGGCTATTGTTAATATCGGAATTTCATCGATGATATTGGGTATTATATCAGAGGGTATTTCGATATTGTGAAGCTGGCTTGTTTTGATGAGAAGATCGCCTGAAAGTTCACCATTGTTTTGTTTTATATTTTCCGTTACAATATTTCCGCCCATAGCTTTTAATATTGTAATAACACCACTACGAGTTTCATTTAGTGAAACATTTTTAATCAATAATTCGGAATTATCAGTTAATAAGGCAAGGGGCATAAAGAAAGCTGATGTAGAGATATCTCCGGGGACATAATATTCACCTGCAACAGGAAAATCTTTATTTGAAACCCGAATTATCTTTTTGCCATTTTCATAAGAAACTTTTAGATCAAGCATGCGTTCGGTATGATCTCGGGAGGGTATATTTTCAATGACTTTAGATTCGTCATCAAGATGAAGTCCGGAGAGGATTACACAACTCTTAACCTGCGCACTTGCAACGGGAACTTCATATTCAATTGGATTTAATTTTTTAGTTCCGTATATCTTTATAGGCAGAGTAGCTGCAGGAGAGGCCTGGATTTTTGCCCCCATTAGAGTCAGTGGTGCGATAATCCTTTGCATAGGGCGACGGGATAAGGATTCATCGCCTATAATATCAGAATCAAAATCCTGGTTCACCAAGATACCGGAAATCAATCTTGCGGTAGTGCCAGAGTTACCGGCATTCAAGGGAGAGATAGGTTTTTTAAGGTGTTTTAATCCAAGTCCTTTTACGATCAAGGTATCATTATGATTTTCAATATTGACGCCCATTGAGGAGAAACAGTTAATAGTAGATTTTACATCCTCGCCATTTCCGAGATTATGGATAACAGACTCCCCTTTCGCCAAAGAAGAGAAAATAACGGAGCGGTGGGATATAGATTTATCACCCGGAAGAGATAGTGAACCCTCCACTCTATTTATTTTATTAAACTGTTGCTCCATTATTTACGGCACCATTTATCAATGACTAAATCTAGTTCTTTTGTATCAAGAGTGCTTTCATCGTACATATTTTTAGCAAGACGCTGCCGTAATGCTTCATAGATTATTACAGCCGCCGCTACAGAAATATTAAGACTCTGCACCATTCCGAACATTGGAATATATATTTTTTTATCAGCAAGTTCAGCGGCTTCGTCAGAGACTCCCCTATGCTCATTCCCCAAGACTACGGCACATTTTTCAGAAAGATTTACATCGTATAAATTGACAGCGCCTTCAGTAAGAGAGGTAGCATATATTTTAAATCCTTTTTCCCTCAGGCTGTTGTAACAAACTTTTATATCCGTATACTTTTCTTTTTCAATCCATTTGACAGCAGAAGCGGAGGATTTCTTACCAATCCTTGGGAATTTTTCTAAATAATAGAGTAGAGATACAGCAGGAATGCCAGCGGCATCGCACGTTCTTAATACAGCACTTACATTGTGGGGATCGTGAACATTCTCCAGAACCAAATGAAATGTATGCTGACGTGCAATGGCAACAGCTTTGAATTTATTCAGTCTTTTTTCAGTTAAGAATTCTTTCACTATCAGGATTTGCTGAATATTAGTTTATAAACAGTTCTATTTCTATTCCCCCGAGCCTTATCTATTTTAAATGACTTTTGGTCTGTTTTCAGATAGAATGCAACAAGCTCCACAACCTTAGTTATTACAGTATCTTCATCGTGCGCCCAAGTTTCACAACCTTTAAGAGAAGGAACTTCCGCAGTATAACCGTCGTCGGTTTTATGTACAACAATATCTAATACCATAAACTCCCAAAATAGGTTTGGTGTACTTTAAATATGAGCAAAGAACATAAATGAATATGTATTAATATGTGCCTTTTCCCGGGTCTTCACCTAAAACGATTTTAACACTTGCGCTGGCGCCTACCCTATCTGCACCTGAAGCGATCATTTTATCTGCATCCTCACGGCTACGGATACCGCCGGAGGCTTTTACTCCCATGCCACTTCCGACTACATATTTCATTAAGGCGATATCTCCAACAGTAGCACCACCCTTACTGAAACCAGTAGATGTCTTAACGAAATCTGCGCCTGCATCTTTACAAATGACACAAGCTTTGATCTTTTCTTCATCCGTAAGCAAGGCAGTTTCGAGAATAACCTTACAGATCGCACCATGGTTATGCGCAGCATTTACAACCTGCTTTATATCATTTGCGACATAGTCATAATTTCCTTCCTGCAACTGACCGACATTAATAACCATATCAATTTCAGTCGCCCCGTTATATATTGCCTGTTCCGATTCAAACCGCTTAACCTCAGTTGTAGTTGACCCAAGCGGGAAACCGATAACAGTACACACCTTAACCTCGGTATTTTTCAGCATCTCATAACAGAGAGGCACATAACATGGGTTAACGCAAACAGATGCAAATACATATTGCCTTGCTTCTTCACAGAGGGCTTTAATCTCCGCCGGTTTAGCATCAGGTTTAAGCAACGTATGATCTATTTTCCTTGCGAGATTTTTATCCGCAAGAACATGACCGACGCCTGGTCCAGCAGCTATTCTTGAGGCACCTGTCTCAACAATATTTTTAACTGCTTTAGGCTGAGTGACGACATTAGTTTCCCATCCTTTGCAGGATTCGCCCTGGAAATAGAAATCCCTTAACACTTTTTCAAGGAACTCTTTAGAAACATCTTCTGAAATTGGATAATCCATTTTAACCACCATATTTTAAATAAGCTTTATAAGTATTTTTAAGTAACATTGCAATTGTCATTAGTCCCACTCCTCCAGGAACCGGGGTTATAAAGGAAGCTTTTTTAGAGACATTTGGGAAATCGACATCGCCAACTACTCTCGAACCGTTAGGATGATTATCATCCTTTATTCTATTTATTCCTACATCTATAACTACAGCCCCTTCTTTGACCATATCTTCTTTAACAAACCCCGGTTTGCCAATTGCGGCAATAAGGATATCAGCAGTTCTTGTGAACTGACTTAGGTCTTTTGCGGCAGAATGACATACGGTAACTATGGCATTCGCATATTTATTCTTCTGCATAAGAAGATTAGCAATTGGTTTGCCTACAATATTGCTTCTTCCGATAACCACGACATGCTTACCAGATGTTTCAATATTATAGCGTTTTAATAATTCCTGAATACCTGCGGCAGTACAAGAAACAAAAGTATCCTTCCCCAGAACCAGATTTCCAATACTTATCGGATGAAACCCATCGACATCTTTTTCAGGGGATATTGCTTCAATTACTTTGGCTTCATCGATATGTTTAGGAAGAGGAATCTGAACCAGGATACCATGGTAATCTTTGTTGTTATTATAGTAAGAGATAAGGTCAAGCAAATCATGTTCGCTAGTATCTGCGCTTAATCTTTCTGTTACTGATCTCATACCAGCTTCTATACAGGCTTTCCCTTTGTTATTAATATAGATCTGAGAACCGGGATCATCACCCACAAGAATTGTTACAAGTCCAGGTGTATTTTTCCCTTCTTTGACAAGAGCAGATATTTTATTCTTGATCTCTTCTTTAATTTCGGCAGCAATCTTTTTCCCATCAATAAGGATCATACAGCAATTTTCCTTGTGTCTATTGAGGAAACATCGAGGTGATAATTCTTCTTAAGATAATTCATAATCTTCTTATTATTTATTATCTCATCAGCAAAGGGGTTTGAGTTCTGCCATCCTGTTTTATTGTTGTTTCTATAATTTTCTAATCGTCTAATAGTAATTTCGCAATATACAGGGTCAATATCGGCAGTAAAACATCTTCTATTTAATTTTTCAGCAGCGATAAGTGTAGTGCCCGAATGAGCAAAAAGATCAACTATAATATCTTCTTTATTACTATTTGCCTGCAATATCCTTTCAATTGCCTTTAATGGTTTTTGTGCGAAACATCCATTCACATTCTCTTCCATCCTATAAAAAACCTGCTGGATATCCACCCAGACATTACCGGCTCTTATATTGTCAGACTTACCTCTTTCAAGGTTTTCAGTTTCCTTACCGTCAACCGTTTTATAATATCCCTTTAATATTTTAGGAATCTCAGTATATTCAGCGTTAATATTAAAACCAGAATTACCTTTAACGTAATAGAGAAGTTCCTGTCTCACGGACATCCAATTCTTCTGAGTACCATATCCTCTCTGGTTACGCATAGTAATAAAGCTTTTTGATGTAAATCCAGAATTACTCATCATACGGATAAAATCAGATAACGGCTGAAAGTGGTTATTCTGATCTGCGCCAAGCCAAATATAGAGGGCGGCATTCACACTAAGAATTTCGTATGAAATATTTATCCATAGCTCACACCATTGAATAAACTCGGACAAATTCTTTTCCTCAAACGCAACAAAATTATAGGGGGGATCCTGCACAGCAAGGGAGGCGCTTTCTTTATCCATCATTTTATTTACCTGAGCAGAATTGGCGGAATCGATGCATCCCACTTTATGTTTGTTTTTATTATCAATCCATATATCACCTTCACTAATCCTGCAATAAGGAAGCAAAAGATCATGCAGCGCCGGATCGATATCAATTCTGGGTAAAGGAAAGTTCACCATGGTCAATTTATTTTCCTGACAAATTCAGGGAAAAGGATCCTCTCTAGTTCCACCGTTTTTCCGGTTTCCTGATCCACTTTAAAAAACATCCCACACAAATGAGCATCATTTTCTGCAGTTTCATATTTCTGAGGTGTCTGGTAAATAAACCTATTTATTGCCGGAGTAACCTTCATTCCGATGACTGATTCATAGGGACCGGTCATTCCAACATCTGTGATATAACCTGTTCCATTGGGAAAAATCCTTTCATCAGATGTTTGAATATGAGTATGGGTACCAACCAATGCGCTTATTTGACCATCGAGATAATTTATCATAGCAATCTTTTCTGCAGTAGCTTCGGCATGGAAATCGATAATAATTACTTTAGTTTCTGCTTTTATTTTGGGGAGCACCCAATCTGATGCTCTGAAGGGGCAGTCAATACTGGACATAAATGTTCTGCCCTGTAAATTTAGGACAGCTGCCTTCCCTTTCTTTGTATCAACAATGCAGTAGCCGTTACCATAAGTTCCTTTTGGATAATTAAGTGGACGGAGTGCACGGGGTTCTATCTTGAGGTAATCCTGGGACTGATGTTTATCCCAAGTATGATTCCCCCCTGTCAAAACATGGACACCTAGATCAAAGAGAATCTTTCCTTCCTTTGCTGTACAACCTTTACCATCTGAAGCATTTTCACCATTAACAATAACCAAATCAGCTTTATATTTCTGAATGATGCCAGGAAGCCAAGTCTGCACAAGGTCCATTCCCGGTTTTCCTACAATATCTCCAATAAATAATACGTTTAAATGAGCCATATTTCCTTTCAGTTAATTTATAAATATATCTAAAATAGGCATCAAATTAAATATGATAATATAATTTAATCCCTCGGAAAGGAAATTATTTATTCGAATTTTGCATCCCTTATTTCCTGAGCCGGGTATTTTTTAATATACAAGTTGTAAAAGAACATTAAAATAGTTGTTAATATCCCAATGCAGAGAAGAACAAGAAAGATCATATAGGGCTGGTGTGAATCTTTGGCGAACGTTTTATAAAGCCAGCCTCCGAGAGTCCCTCCGAAAGCCCATCCTATAGCAATTGGAAGGAAAGCAAATCCCTGAAACAATGCAGCCTGTCCTTTAGGAGCAAGATCTGCAATATATTCATAGTAACGAGGAGCCTGCGTCTGTTCACCTATTGAGAAGATAATCATACCGGCAATAATCATAATTATAGAAGGGTGAACCATTATTACACCCCAGGCTAAAATTGTAAAGGCAAAGCCTACAATAATAGCGGTAATTGGAGCCATATTTTTTGTTAACCTGTTAACAACCAATTGAAGGAGAATTATGCCCCATGCATCAACCGATTCAATAATTTCAAAAGGAGCATCCTTTGAAATAAAATCAGTAACATAGAAAGGAATAACTATAAATATCTGCCAAAACATCATCCAGTAAAGAGAGAATATCAATAAGAATATTATGAAACGGAACCTTCTAAGAACCAGCCCCATATGCGTTAATACATCTTTGATCGATTTTTTTTCTTTTGCAATATCCTCTTCAGGTTCCTTAAAGAAGAACATCGTGACTAAGAACATCAGAAAACAGCTTACAGCTGAAACGATATAGACAGCTTGTATTCCAATTGAATTCCTTACAAAATATGCTATAAGAGGACCTATGGCAGCGCCTATATTAACCAACCAATAATATATTGCATACCCCAATGATTTAGATTCCGGTTTGGAGGTAAGAGCAATAGTACCAAGAACGCTGGGTTTAATAAATGACCCGCCTATTGCTGTAAAAACTAGTATGCAGGATAAAATAACAAACAGATTGTTATTATTATAAACACCAGCAAACATAGACATGCCGGTAGACCCTATAAGAAAATATCCTATTGATAAAACAAAGAATGCGAATGAGAAAGCCTTTTTGAACCCATACTTATCGGCTAAAGCGCCAGCAAATATTGGAAGGAAGTATATAAGTCCACCAAATATAGAGGATAGCTGTCCAGCCTGCACTTCATTAAATTTTAAGGTATTTCTAAGAAATATGCTGAGAATAGTTGCTTGTCCATAATATGCAAGCCTTTCGAATAGCTCCATAAAATTTGCAATCCAGAAGGACTTATGGAACTGTGATTTTACTATTTTCAAATCTTCTAAAATATTCAAAGCAAATTCCTATGATTAAAATTTATTATCATTAATATTAATTGAGAAAAGAGTAGCTAATTGGCACGGAAGCTTCTTATTGCTTCTTCTTTATCTGCATAGATATGAAATATATCCGATATACTAGTTATATCAAGGATTATCTGAGCATCATCGTGAACCGAAGCCAGTTTAAGGCTACCTTTTGATTGTTCTAACTGCTTTAAGGAATTTATCAGAACTCCCAAGAAAGATGAATCCATAAATTTGCAGTTTTTCATATCAATAATTATTTTTTTCCACCCTGCTTCTATATCGTTCTGAATAAAATTCATGAACTCTTTGGCTTCTTTATAAGTAGCTCTTATAAGATTCACTTTTTCAATTATTATATCATCTTTGATTTCTTTTTCAAAGTTCATGGTATTAGATTAATTATTTATGGTTTTATCTTGTAAAATTGGGATAAAGATACCGAATTTGCAAGCGCCTGTTTATTTTCTATTTCTTTTTCCTATTTTAGCATTCAGGATTTTAATATTAGGAGATCAGATGCCCACTTTAATGGTAAGTATTTCCGGGATCAGGGGAATAGTCGGAGACGGATTGGATCCGCAGGTATTAGTAAAATACACTTCAGCTTATGCTGATTTTATAGGTAACGGTACAATAGTTATAGGAAGAGATGCAAGAATAACCGGCGAAATGGTAAAATCAGTAGTTACCGGCACATTGCTTGCAAAGGGATTCAACGTAATAGATATTGGCATTTGTCCAACACCTACAGTTCAATATACTGTAAAAACTCTGGGAGCACAGGGAGGCATTGCAATATCAGCAAGCCATAATCCGAACGAGTGGAATGCGCTGAAGCTGCTAAACGGTACAGGACAATTTATGACACCAGAAGAGAACATAAAGATGCTAGGTCTTCTTGATTCTTCTAAAAGTAAATTCGTTTCCTGGGAAAAATTAGGGCAGCTTACTTTATCTGAAGAAGGATTAAAGAGACATGTTAATGATGCCATGCATCTTAAGTATGTAAATATTGACCAGATACGGAAAAGAAAATTCAAATTGGTTGCTGATTGTGTTAACGGAGCAGGAGCATACGTGATCCCTGATTTTTTAAGGCAGTTTGGTTGTGAAGTAATTGAGCTGGATTGTGAGAAAACAGGCATTTTTACTCGTTTACCCGAACCACTACCTGAAAATCTAACTAAAACAATGAAAGCAGTATCAGAATATAAAGCTGATCTTGGAATTGTTGTAGATCCTGATGTTGACAGATTAGTTTTAATCAGTAATGACGGGAGTCCATTCGGAGAAGAAAACACTATAGCTATGGCAATTAACTTCATCTTATCAAAAGAGAAAGGAAATTCAGTTGTTAATTTATCTACTACCAGGGCGGTTGATGATATTGCTAAGAAATATGGTTGTAAAGTATTCCGTTCAGCTATTGGCGAAGCAAATGTAGTAAAGAAAATGAAGGAAGTTAATGCTATTATAGGAGGAGAAGGAAGCGGAGGGATTATATATCCTGCACTACATTACGGAAGGGATGCATTAGTAGGAATAGCCCTGATTTTACAACAATTAACAGAATATGGAGGGAGCATAGCTGAATTTAAGAAGACACTCCCCTCTTATTTTATTGCTAAGAAAAAGATTGTATTAGGGAATATTAACCCTGATGATATCATTAAAAAACTGATAGTAAAGTATTCTAAGGAAAATATAAACATTGAGGATGGGCTCAGAATTGATTTTATAGACCATTGGGTACACTTCAGGAAGTCGAATACAGAACCGATAATAAGGATCATCACAGAAGCTAAGAACGAAAATTTAGCGGAGCAACTATCCAGCAAATATTATGATGAGATCAAAGGAATGTTTTAGTAGAGCATTGTCCTTTTCTGAATATAACTATAGAGTGCTTTGTCGAAAGGCATAAATGTTTCAATTAGATTATACTCAATGTTTGAATTAAAACATTCTGTTTTAATTTTATTTATAAAGTCAACCATAGCCTCTTTATAAGCTCTTTGAATCTGAAAAGGCTGCGTAGTAATCTCATCGGCTGTTTCCAGATCCTTAAAAACAGCATCCTTACCAAAGGCGAAACTTCTCTCAACGGGATCCAATATATGGAAAACAATCACTTCATTCTTTTTGTATCTGAAATGCTTTAACGCAGTTAATGTTGAATTCACATCATCAAAGAAATCAGAGAAGATAATCACCAATCCCCTTCTATTGATCTTTTCAGCCACAGAATTAAGAGAAGCAGCAGTGTTAGTTTTATCGGAAGGTTTTACTATTGCCAGACTCTTGAGTATTTCCTGCAAGTAAATTCTAGAGACTTTAGGTGGGAAATACTTATTTATCTTTTCGGCGTAGAGAGCGAGTCCGACTGCATCCTGCTGCTTAATCATCAGGTAGCTAAGAGCTGCCACCAAAGTGGAAGAATATTCCAGTTTTGATATATTGCCTTCAGAGGCATAACCCATTGATTTGCTAGTATCAAGAAGAATATAGCTTTTAAGATTAGTTTCTTCCTCATACTGTTTGATGTAGTATTTTTCTGTTTTGCCGTAGGCTTTCCAATCCACATCCTTTAGGCTATCCCCCTGCATGTATGGACGGTGCTGAGTAAATTCAACGCTAAAGCCATGGTATGGGCTTCTGTGAAGCCCAACCATAAAACCCTCAACCACCAACCTTGCTTTTAACTCAAGGGAGTTAAGCTTAGAAATTATAGCCGGGTTAAGATATGATCTGAAATCCTGGCTGTTCTCCATTATTGCTTGGGCAATTCTTTCTTTGCTATAATTTTTTCAGGAGTTAATCCCATATTATTAATTTCCTCCGCAGCTGCAGGAGCCAAATCGCTTTTAGGATATTTTTGCAGAAACAAATTATATGTAGCAGTAGCTTCCTGATATTTTTTTAAGTCATTAGCCTGAATAAACCCTGCCATAAAAAGAGATACCGAGGCTTGTTTGCTGTCAGAGTATTTATCGAATACAGATTTGAAAAGGGTTACTGCTTTTTCCATGGATTCATTTTCTTTAAGGTTTGGAACCATCTTATTCTGATATAGGGTGGCTAACTGATAAAGCGCTTCAGGAGCAAGCGAGTCATTAGGAAATTCACTGAGGAGTGTTTCATAGGCTTTCACTGTTTCAGGAATTTTTTTCTGTTCGATACCTGCCTTAGCTTCTTTCATATATTCGACTGCCTGTTTTTTCTTACCACATCCGAATAATAGAACTGTTAATGCCAAAAGAAAAAGGATATTTTTCATCTGATTCTCGATTTAGTTAATTAATATGAGTAAATCTATAAAATTACATTTGAACTATCAATTATAATAAGGGGGATATATCTATTGATATGGGGCTTTTATAACCTTAATTCCTATATTCATTTGAGTAGAATAAATTGTTTTTCTTCCACATTCTTATTGTTATAACCTCCCCATTATCAAGCCGAAGATAATTAGCCATTAAAAAGTTTTTCTCAAAAAATGGGCTACTTATAGGTCTTAATGCGTAATAATCTAACCCTATAGTAATGGTATCGCCACGATTTAATTTTGCCATAACATCCTTCATCTGTGCCTGGCGGAGATATTGAGAATTACCACCGGAATACCAATTTGCAACTATCGCATTGGTTGAAAAGTCAACTTTTTTTACGTTTCGCCAATCGCTGAACGCGACCTCGTTTCTGTACCACGCTGGCTGGTTGTTTAATAAACCTTCTATCGAGAATAGGCAATAAATAATCAAAGATATATAACAGAGCCGCAATAAAAGGAACATAGAACCACCTACTAGATTGAAAAACTTGCTTAATCGTCCAATGCCTTCCGGCATCGGGTCTTATTAAATAAATAATTGCTACTGCAATTAAAATCGATACTGCAATAATGATTTTTGTTCTTTTGGTAAATTTCCAATTAACTAATCTTATACCTACTAAAGAAATGGGGGTAGTTAACAAAGCAGGTATATAAGCCCACCAAAATCTCCAGCCCAATACAACGAAGAACCCTGCTAAAGCATAAGGTCTTGCCATTCTACTCCAAAACACAAATAAGGGAAATATAGCAACGATCAAAGCCGCACTTAATTTTCTTTCTTTGACAACTATATATATGGCGGGAATAGTAAGCGTTCCGAAAAATGCGGAAATGCTTCTTAGCCAAAACTCACTACGAAAACCAAAGATATGACCAATAAAAATAGGAACTGTTTCTTGTATATAATTGCCTTCCCTAACCCAAAAAGCGAAAAGACTTTCATCCACCCATAATCCCTGTGCGCCTAAATCATAGAACCTTAAAAACGCACCTATGGCAGTTATAAGGATTAGTAGTTTGTCTTTATTTGTTAATGAGTAAATCTTCCCTTCCTTCAATTGAAACCCCCCAAATAAAAATGATTTTACCTTAGTGAAGTAAGACGATAGCGGTAGGTATCCTCTACCAAGTTTTAGCTGTTTATTATTCGTAATATTATTTTTTGTCATTATAATAAATTAAAAAGAATAACCGGGAATTACAATAACCATTGAAACAAACCACGGTTTGGCATTTATTATATAAATTTCTTAAATAATCCCAGCCGAGTAGTTCAAGAGCCTTTACCTAATAATATTTTGAATAACCTGGAAAGTGGGTGCATAAGTTATTCGCTGCGCCGGAAGAGCAAGGAGTCTAAACTGAACAACATAGGTCCGGCTAAGAGAATAATGACAGCACTAATCATAAGAGTAAATGGAAAGGCTGCTCCGCCAGCGATAAATCCTTTCGGCAATAATACTATGGTTGCAACTACCATATTGATCATTACAGCAAATGCAGCAAGTCTAGTTAGCAACCCCACAATAAGCAGTAAGCCGCCGATAAATTCAGTATATGAACTCAGGTAGGCAAGTAACGGTGAAATTCCAAGCCTTGAGACAAAGCTTTGGATTGTTATCTCCATGCCTGAACCACCAAACCAACCAAGCACTTTACCAGCACCAATAATAAATAAGATGATCCCTATAGTGATCCGTAGTAAAAGTATACATGTACTGAGGAGTTGTGGATTGGTTTCAATCAGAAGTAAGTTAATCAAGTTTCTCTTTTTCATAATTGCTAGTCCTTTGTTGTTTTAATTAGATTCTTCAATTGGAACTCATGCCTAATAGGATGTAATACTGCGTGTTCTAACATAGACTCAATACAAAAATCATCACCCCAATTGGTTTTATAACTTTTACCTCTGAAGGATTTCTCAGGAACATTTATTAAAGGCAATCGCCATCTTTCAAAAAGATGATTCAGATAATCCCCTGCTTTATTTTTTACTTCTGCTATTGGAGGCGGAGTTTCAATTTGAGGATTATCGAGATTAAGCTTATCGCAAATCCAGACCATGTATCCTCTTGAAGCCTTTAACACGTGGAACAGAATGGTTTCCAAGGATTGATAATCAAGGTCGTCGGTTTCAGGAAGTTTAATTTTGGATTTCTTAGCTTTTTCCCATGTACTTAAGAATGATTTCATATGAGATTCATGCAATAAGACTAAAGAGCGGGCTCCATTATATTTATATGCAGGCAGAGTTTTCATCTAAGAGATCCCTTTAATTACACTTGCAGACAAAATTCAATCGGAGTATGTATCATAATCAGCTGTTAGTTCCTCTCCCCTCTTGATATTTCTAATTGCATAAAATCTATATTCGTTATCAGCAGCTAAATTTGGGTTTTTCGAATTATTCAAATACCAAGTAGGGGTGAGATTATTAAAATTATCTGGACAGCCATACTTTCCATTTTTCAAAATGCAAAAGTCTTCATATAGCTTCTTAATCTCTTTTGACAGATTCTTTGTAGCAGACTTTTTGACCCAAACAATTTCCGAATCATCTATACCAAAGACATAAATACCTTTCTTAATTGGTCTGATTGCGAAGACACCAACCCCGTGTATACTTGAAGGGGCTAGACGTACGAAAACATTGGTATGCGGGAATGTTCTTGACATATTTTTATTACCTTTATTAGTTAATTTTTCCAAGCCGAGTGCGAACAAAGACGAATATTGCTGGAATGATGGTAAATGCTAATGGAATCGGATAATACTCCTTTGTAATAAACATAGTACTGAACCATCCAAAGCCAATACCGAAGCCAAGCGATGGAATCGGATGTCTGAAAATATTTTGGAATGAATCTGACCAAGTATTTCGCCTACACCATGACAAAATCTCCATAACGCTTTCGATAACAAAATTGCCTACGTTTTTTTCTTTGAGTTTAGCTATACAAATAGAACAGATTTGTCCATTCTTGATACATTCATCAAGAGTAATTCTATCTTCGCATTCATTAAGAGCACAGGGTACTTGGCCGAGGTGTGAAAGGTTTTCTTTTGCTAGATTGACTAGCAGTTCTCCCATCATAAGGTGCGCAACATATCTTTTTATGTCCTTATACTGTGAAATAAATTTCAAAACTCTACTATTTACGCTCAATATGCTGAACTTATTAAAATCACTCATGGAGAAGTAATCTATTTCTGGCTTTCCACTCAACTCCACTTTATTGGTTATTTTTGATTCGGTGATACCAACAACAAGATTCAAAGACTTCGCATCTATTCTTTCACTCAATAATTGTAATATATTTGGTATATCGTACCATTCATCGTAAACGTCAGGATTTCCAAGAACTTGGGCTGTGATTACACCAGCTTCCTCAAAATGGAAGGTAGATTGAATTGAGTTTAGCTTATCGGCTAAATCTTGAATATCCAGCGGTAAGTTTTCCCCCACATTTACCAAACCAACCTTATAAGTATACATTTTTTTCAGAGCCTCCCATCATGTTTTTGCAGTTGTACCTAGTGCGTGCATATCCGCGACTCCCCATATAAATCAATCTTGTTTTTATTTTTCGTATCCATCTTTAAGCAATAAATTTTAAATACAAATTTTTTAACTAACTTAAATTAATCCTTTATATAGTACAACTAAATTCATATAAGAAACCTTGGAATATTTATAAATAACTTGTTCGATTTGTTATTATGGAGACGATTCATATTTATGTAATACTAAGCTTAATTATATAGAATCAATTGAAAATTATGTTTAATTTATTGTAATATCAATAAATTATTCTAAGGATAAAAGGTGCAATTCAATCCGAATACACAATATTTGTGACACTTCCTTATCATTTGGGCATCTGCGGGTATTCTATGGGTATTCTACGAGTATTCTATGGGTATTCTGAGTCGCTCAGGAGTCGTATATATTGAGTATTTAATATAATTCGGGGTAAATGGAGGTTAAATTGTTAAATAATCTATATTTTTGATATTATTTTATTATTGTTTTTATAAATATTTGTGTTAAAACTATGAATTCAGAGCTAAAATTGTTAAAACAATTTAAGAAACCGCATGATATTCAGTTATTTCTGAATAATCTGAGGTATAATCCGGATAAGGGGACTAATTCACCGGGGAAGGTGATCCGAACGCAGAAGGCAAATTGTTTTGAGGGAGCTCTTTTTGCTGCCGCTGCTTTAAGAGAGCTTGGACATAAGCCGTTGATTGTTGACATTATGTCGATAAACGATGATGATCATATTATTGCTATGTTCAAGCATAATAATTGTTACGGCGCAGTGGCTAAATCAAATACAACCACTTTGAGATTTCGTGAACCGGTGTATTTATCATTGAAGGAGCTTATCTTATCGTACTTTGAATTTTACTTTAATACTCTTGGTGAGAAAACAATGCGCAGTTATTCTAATCCTGTTAATTTATCACGATTTGATAAAATGAACTGGATGGATACTGATGATAATCTTGATTACATAGGAGATTATCTTTATACGGTAAAGCANNTGTTTTGCGGGATCAGTCCCTGAAGGTTTATTCAAACCCAAAGAGAAGAAATCCATCACGCGTTAATCTTGTACACAGTTTGAATAACAACGGCAAAAGATTAAATATGACAAATTATTTAAAACAGACATACAATCTATCGGACCCTGCTATAATATCTGCCTTTGAAGAGATGCCATTATGGTCTTCTTCTTTTGGAGAAGTATTACTTGATACTGTTAGTTTTAAAGAGAAGGCAAGGATATTAGATATCGGATGCGGAACCGGTTATCCGTTACTGGAGCTTGCACAAAGGTTTGGCGCGGGTTCTGAAATTATTGGAATTGATCCATGGAAAGCTTCAACCAATAGATTAAAAGCAAAAGCAAGGACAATGGGAGTTAACAATATCAGAATAATAAACGGAGTTGCTGAGGAGCTACCTATTGAGAATAACTATTTTGATCTTATAGTTTCTAATAATGGCTTGAATAACTGTTCTGACCAAATGAAGGTTCTTTCTGAATGCTACAGAACTTTGAAGACAGGAGGACAACTTGTCTTTACTGTTAACCTGCCAGGCTCAATGAAAGAGTTTTACTCAATATTCCGCACAACTTTAAAAGAGCAAGGGCTTAGTGGCGCTATTATTAAAATGGAAGAACATATTAAAGAGAAAAGAAAATCCGTAAAGGAGAACTTAAGCCAGGTAAGGAGAAATCATTTTACAGTTAAGACAATCATTCAAAAAAGCTTTTATATGCGATACCTTAACGGAACTGCTTTATTTAATCATCATTTTATTAAACTTGCTTTTCTGGAAAGCTGGGTCAAGATAGTACCATCAGGCAAGAGGGGTAAAATATTTTCTCTCCTTGAAGAGAGATTGAATAATTACTCTAAGTCAAAAGGAGAGCTACGGTTAACTATTCCCTTTGTCTGCATAGACTGCAGGAAAAATATCTAATGTCCATGATCGTATTTCTTTTCACCTGCGGTTACTTTAAGATGTAAATAATTATCTTTGGGGGGGAGCGGACAGGTAGCATATTTTGTAAAAGCGCATGGAGGATTGTATGCTTTGTTAAAATCAAGTATTACTTTCCCATTTGAATCGGGCAAGGCAGTATACAGAAACCTTCCCGCTCCGTAGGTCTCCTCTCCATTAGTTTCATCTGCGAAAATCAAGAAGTAACTATCATTTTCAACTATAGGCATCAATGAATATTTATTACCATCTTTTGTGAAGGTAAGATTACCATTGACAGTATTTTCTTCAACTGTTCCGAGTATAGTGGGGACTATTATTTTGCGGGGTTGAGGAAACTTAACATAGGAAGCTTCTATCCTCCAGGATTTATCAGCCGGGTAGGTTTCAATACCGGGGAAGTATTTCACTAAGGGGGCATTAAGATCGCGAAGGCGAATACCATATTTACTTTCACGCTTTATGATATTCCATCTGTAAGATCCAACTGACATAACACAGGGAATGCCACTAAGATCATTCTGAAGCCGGGCTTCCTTTACTTTATTACCATTTAACGC
Organism: Ignavibacteriales bacterium; assembly: GCA_003141435.1. Lineage (GTDB taxonomy): Bacteria > Bacteroidota > Ignavibacteria > Ignavibacteriales > Ignavibacteriaceae > Fen-1301. The sequence continues at coordinate 58,658 of PLLW01000065.1, read as the reverse complement.
CACATCAATATTTGCGTTTACTTTTAACTGTGCCACTGAATCATTCAGAATGATTGAACCGATTTTAGGAGGAGCACCAGCTGGGAATATAATATCATTTGAAGAATCACTTCCGAAAGTATTTACTCCCTGTTTGAGCCAATATAATCCTACAAGGTTAAGCCACCCGTTATCTTTTTGTAATTTCTGAATTCGTTTATTATGCCAGTTTGATATCTCCGAAACATAAGCAGGATCTGTTTCAATTTTTTTACTACAACCTGACAGAAAGAAAATAATAAATATCGGAAGTAAATACTTGAATGATTTCATCATAAGATTCCGTAATTATAATAATTTTCTTATTAGTTACTGCACTAACTTTGAAACAATTTCTCCTATAAAATAGCCTATAGCGGCAACACCCATACCGACAATAAACATATCAAAACCACTGCGGAATATGCCTCTACCAGTAAAGAAGCTACGTGCGGCTCCGACACCGAAATGAGCCAGCATAGCTATAGTTAAGGAAATCCAGACAGCCATTGCACCATGAAAGAAGAAGAAAGGAACTATTGGAATGATTGCACCTATTGCGGTTGCAGTTCCGGTAATCCATCCTTCTTTGAGGGGACTGGATAAATTTTCAGTCATTCCAAGTTCTTCGCGGACTTTTTCATTAAGCACTTGCCCGGGGTTTTTCATCGCTTCCACTGCGCGGCGGACGGCTTCTTCCCTTTCCATTCCTTTGGCTTCATAGATTAGGGCAAGCTCTTCAGTTTCGAGTTCGGGCATTAGTTTTATCTCATCGGCTTCCATGCTTTTTTCATGCTCGAAGACTTCCTTTTCGCTGACAGCGGCGAGATACCCGGAAGCTCCCATGGATAATGAATCTGCAATCATTCCTGCAATACCGGAAACGAGTATTATGTGAGGTAAAGCGCCAGCACCTATTACGCCTGCTATTAAACCAAAGTTAGCAGTAAGACCATCATTAAATCCGTAAACAATATTTCTTAATAATCCGCCAGATTCAGAATTGTGCCAAGGTTCTTCGGTGATTCCCCCGGAAGACATTAACTTGTTTGCATGTTCTGCCGAATCTGTGGCAAGTTTTAGTGCTATATTTTTTGTGGGTCCTGCAGGGCTTGCGTTATATAGTCCTATATAGGATTTAACTTCAGTAGCTTCTTCTTTCAGCATGAGTTTGGTTAAGAAAGAATAACCAAATCTTTTGGAAAGATGGTAAAGGGAATTAGCCTTGAAGGAAGGTTTATCAGGACCAAGCTTAACGTGGTTTTTTTCAAGAAGATCTTTCCAAACAGCAACGTGTTTATCTTCAACAGCGGAAAGGGAGAGATATATCTTTTTGTTTTTTTCATTATCCACCATAACGGCGAGATGCTTATAGAGGAATGATGCATCAATCTCATCCTGCAGATGGTGCTTCCAGGTCTTAATAGTTTTGCCGTCCAAGGTGGAGTTATTCATATCTTAAAGCCTCGATAGGATCAAGGTTAGCCGCTTTATAAGCTGGGTAAGTTCCGAAGATTACACCTACGACAATACATAAAGTCATACCGATTAGAATCCAATCTACAGGCACAGCGGCTTGTGCATTGAGGAAGGAGCCGGCGATATTTCCGACAACCACACCGAGGAAGATGCCTATAATCCCCCCTATAATACAAAGGACGATTGCCTCCATGAGGAACTGGAGAAGTATATTCATCCTGCGTGCGCCGACAGCTTTTCTAACGCCAATTTCCCTTGTCCGTTCAGTGACCGATACCAGCATAATATTCATAATGCCTACACCGGCGGCGAGCAAAGCAATGATTGATACAACAATAGCTCCTATTTTTACGCCACCGGTAATATCATTTATTTGTCCCATTATAGATTCATTGCTAAAGATATCAAAATCATTATCCACGCCAGGGGGAACCTTTCTTATTGTGCGGAAATATCCGGTAGCTGCTTCAATAGTTGCATCATAATCATCTTTGCTTTTAGACATTATTGTGATGCTGACGCTCCTGTTATTTTTTCCATACATTGCGCCATAGGTTGTGATAGGTATTATGATATAGCTATCCATATTCTGCCCGAACAAAGCAGGCTGGGGTTCAAATGTTCCTACAACCTGCAAAGGGAAACCATCCACCTTAATAATTTGTCCGATAGGATCTAAATTTGGGAAGATCTTTGTGGTAACACTATTACCAAGGAGGCAACAATAAGTTGAATGATCGACATCCAATTCATTGAGGCTTCTACCTTCGGCGATGGTGACATTATGAGTCATGTAAGCTTCAATTGTAACTCCAATAACAGATATATTCGGATTTGTTTTAGCGACAACAGATTTTATAACCTTACCACCTATTTGCTGTTCAGCACCAATATATTTTGCCGATTTCATTACATCCCTGAGTCGTTCAAATTCATCAATAGTTATATCTTTCCTATTCCGATATTTTTGCCATGAACCGGGACCGCCAGTATGTATAGCCGGAAATTTCTGAATCTGGAAAGTATTCTTGCTTAGGAATGAGACGCCATCTTCAATTGATGACTGGAGCATAGTTATTACCGTCATAATAACAATTATAGAAAAGATACCTACAACGATTCCAAGTATTGTAAGGAAAGTGCGAAGCTTATTACTTTTTAAGGAATGCAGTGATACTGCGAAAGTCTGACTCAGTTTCATGAGAATTTATAACACCATAAATTAAATCCGATACTATAAAAATAGTAAAGAATACAATAAGATTTAGAAAATGAAAGATTATTCATAACGGAGAGCTTCAATAGGATCAAGATTAGAGGCTTTGTAAGCAGGGTAAGTACCAAAAATTACCCCTACAACGATACATAGAGTTAAACCAATAATTACCCAATTATAGGGTATTGCAGTCTGTGCATTTAAGAAGGAGCCTGCTAAATTACCGAGTCCTATTCCTATTACAATTCCAATTATACCTCCGAAAAAGCATAGGATCATTGCCTCAAAGAGGAACTGCATAAGGATAGTTGATTTCCTAGCACCGATGGCTTTACGTATGCCTATTTCCCTTGTACGTTCGGTAACGGAGACGAGCATAATGTTCATAATGCCCACGCCTGCAGCGAGGAGGGCTATCAGGGATATAGCGAGAGCGCCTATCTTAACACCATCAGTCATGGTGTTTATCATACCCATTAAAGATTCATTACTGAAGATGTCAAAATCATTATCTTTGCCGGGATCAATTTTTCTAATTGTCCGCATGTAGCCGGTTGCAGCTTCAATGACGGCATCATAATCTTGTTTGGAATAAGAAGTAACAGTTATATTAATAGAATTGTTTCTTCTGCCATAGAAACCCTGAAAGGTAGTAATAGGCATAACAATATAGTTATCGTGACTTTCACCGAATAGCGCCGGCTGTTTTTCAATTACGCCTATAACCTGGAGAGGATGTCCATCCACCCTGATAATCTGACCAATAGGATCTACTTTAGGGAAAACTTTTGTGACTACTTCATTACCAATAAGGCATACTGCGCTAGAATACTGAAGATCAGTTTCCCTTAATTCCCTTCCGTAATCGATATTCCAATTATTTGTTTTAACCGCATCAAGATTGACACCTGCAAGCTGGATATTAGGGTTAGTTTCTTTATTGCCAAATTTAACAATCTTACCGAACTGCCATTGTTCAGCGCCAATGAATTTTGCCTGAGTTAACAATTCTTTAAGGCGGTCATAATCTTCAAGAGTAAGATCCCTACGGTTCCTAAATTTATCCCTTGCATTGGGTCCCCCTCCCATTACCACCGGAAACTTTTGAATCTGGAAAGTATTTTTATTAAGCTGGGATACTCCATTTTCGATACTTGACTGGAGCATAGTAATAATTGTCATAATTACTATTATGGAAAAGATACCTACTACCACACCCAGAACAGTTAATAAGGTTCTTAACCTGTTACTTTTTAATGACTGCAATGAGAGTAATAAAGCCTGAATTATTTTCATGATTTATTCATACCTTAAAGCATCTACGGGATCCATTTTAGCAGCAGTATATGCAGGAGCAAATCCTGCAGCGACACCCGTTATCAAAGATATAGTGATAGCAATAATAACCGCGCTGTAGCTTATTGAAGTGGCGATATACTGTCTTATAAGCATACTGGTTAATATTGCCAGGAGCATGCCTATAATGCCGCCCATGAGGCACAGAGTAGAAGATTCGAGTATAAACTGTCCAAGGATAGTTCTTCTTTTAGCGCCGATTGCTTTTCTTAAACCAATTTCTTTAGTTCTTTCTTTAACGGAGACAAACATGATATTCATTATTCCGATAGCACCAACAAAGAGGGAGAGACCTGTAATGAATAGGCCCGCGATCTGAATTACACCAACGACTTTGTTATAATTCTCCATAAGACCTTCCTGCTGGTTGATAGAGAAATCATTCTCCTGGTTATACTGCAGACCTCTTATCTGGCGCATAACACCTTCCGCCTCGGCTTTAGTATCCTCTATCATTGCGGGGCTTGCGGCACGGATATTAAAAGTAATAGTACCATTCGAATGTCCCTGGAAGTTCTGGAATATTGTACCGATCGGGACAAAGACCTGTTGGTCGGGATTAAATGGACCGAGTATAAAACTTCCCTGCTCAGTAAGAACACCAACCACTTTGAAATCCACTCCGCCAATTTTAATAGTTTTATCGAGACCATCTCCTCTAGGGAAAAGATTCTTGGCTACTTCGCTACCGATTACAACCACATAACGTGATCCTTTACTTTCAATTTCGGAATAGAACCTTCCCATATCGAAAGTAAAATTTGTAGTTTTAAGATACTCTGCAGTTGAACCACTCAAGAATACACTTTCGATACTTCTATCACCACATTTTATAGTCTGTCTGCTACTTGTAACGGGGGCAGTAGCGAGGGGCAGCTTGACCATATCCTTGAACTTATCATATTCTTCCATAGTGATGTTGCGGCGGTTTTTAATTTTCCACCAATCCTCATTAGTAAACCAGGACCATTTATCCAGATACAGCACATCTGTGCCAAGAGCGCTGATCCCATTCTTAAAGGAGTTATCGATGCCGCGTATAGCAGTGGTCATAACAACGACTGCCCAGATTCCAATTATGATTCCGAGCATGGTTAATATTGACCTCATTTTATTTCCCCTGATTGCTCTAAGAGCAATCATCATACTTTCCCTAAATTCAAATAAGAAACTTGACATCGCAGACTCCTATTAATTAAACTGCCGCAACTTTTGGTTTAGGAATATATCTGTTTTGGACGGGTTGATCCGATTCAATCAGACCATCTTTCAATCTTATTATTCTTGCTGCATGTTTGGCAACATCTTCCTCATGAGTAACAAGTATTATAGTATTCCCTTTTTCATATATATCATTGAACAGGCTCATAATTTCCTCGCCGGTTTTGGAATCAAGGTTTCCAGTAGGTTCATCGGCAAGAATAATTGAAGGACGCGTAACAAGGGCCCGGGCACAAGCAACCCTTTGGCGCTGCCCGCCGGATAGTTCATTTGGTTTATGGTGCATTCTATCGGAGAGCCCGACATCAACCAAAGCTTGTTTGGCTCTTTCCTTTCTTTCGTGAGATGGAATTCCTGCGTAGATGAGGGGAAGCTCGACATTATGGACTGCGTCAGATCTTGCCAGAAGATTAAATGTCTGGAATACAAACCCTATCTCTTTATTTCTGATCTTAGCCAATTGATTATCATTCATCTGGCTAACGCTGATACCGTTAAAATCATATTTCCCTGAAGTAGGAGTATCCAGGCAACCAAGGATGTTCATGAGAGTAGATTTACCAGATCCTGAAGGACCCATAATGGCTACATATTCATTCTTATCAATTTTTAATGATGTATCTCTAAGGGCAAATACTTCTTCCGAACCGACCTGATAGATTTTAGCAATATGTTCTATATTAATAATATTCATTTTTATTCCGTTTTATTTTTTTGCTGTAGTACTTTTCTTGTCCTCCAGCTTGACTTTAGAGCCATCATTTAATTCCCTTGATATTGCACGATAGCTTCCGGATACAACCTTTTCTCCATCTTTCAAACCTTCTTTAATCTGAATATAATTATCATCACTCAGACCGGTTTTAACTTCTTTCATTTTGGCTTTATTATTCTCAATAACAAAAACCACTTCCTTCGGTTTATTGGAAACACTTGCTTTTTTATCCTTCTTATCTACAACATTACTGTTTTTATCATCCGTTTCTTTAGCGGCGGTTTTAGATTTATCATCGTCACTTCTTGCAGTAACACACTGAATGGGAACGCTGAGTACATTATTTATAGTTTGGGTTTCGATAGTAGCATTACAAGACATGCCGGGTCTTAATCCGGGATCAGGATCAATCAATCTTATTTTAACATCAAAATTTACCACCTGTTCCTGAGTACCGGTACCGGTTGCCACTGCACTGTTCCCAATCTGGTAGACAGTTCCTTTGAATATTTTATCGCCATATGCGTCTACTTTTATTCTTGCAGTATCACCAAGTGCCACGAGTATAACATCATTTTCGTCAACCTGTACAGTAGAGATCATGGATCCAAGGTCCGATACAGTCATAATATCTGTTCCCTGGCTAAATCCACTTCCCAGAACTCTATCACCTAATTGAACATTTAACTGGCTAATGGTACCATCCATAGGAGAATTGATAGTAGTTTTATAAAGGGACTGATTTGTTTCTTTAAGGCTGGCTTCCATCTGAAGAACGGTAGCCTGAGCACCTTCATAATTTGCTACTGCAGATAGGTAAGTACTTTTTGCGGTTTCAAGCTCAGAATCACTTGCAAGTTTTTTGATATGCATTTCTTTGGTTCTGTTATAATCGGATGTAACTTTATCCAGCTGTGCCTTGTTTAATGCAAGAGAGGATTTTGCAGAGGACAGGTTAGCTTCGGCTCTCTGCTGCTGGGCAAGATATACATCTGCTTTAATTTTAATCAGAAGCTGTCCCTTTTTTACCTTACCCCCTTCCTTGACAGGCAAGGAGACAATTTCGCCGGTTACCTCAGGAGTTATTGTTACCTTGAATTCCGAATCTATTTTCCCGGTAGCAGAAACTGTTTGAGTAATATCTCTCTTTACAACAGATTCAGTTTGAACCGAAATAATTTCTTCTTTACTACCGCCAAGCAGGGCAAAGAGAACTAATGCAATCAGAACTACTCCGATCCCGCCGAATATATATATTTTCTTTTTAGATTTTTTTTGTTTTCCGTTAGCCATGGAAAATACTCCTTTGTTAAAATTTATTCATATTTCTTATAATCAAGGACACCGAGCTGATATTTAACCTGTTCGCTTAACACAATGTATGCATACTCTGCATTTATTAAATTTGTCTGTGCAGTAAGGTAATCTGAATTTGCAACTAAAACGTCAAGCAGAGTGCTTGAGCCGAGAGCATATTTTTCCTGCTGGATTCTTCTACTTTCTTCTGCTGCAGCAACATTGCCTTTACTAACATCAAGACTTTTTTCAGCTGCCTGAAGATCCAGATAAGTCTTCTGGATATTTCTTTTTATATCTCTTTCAAGGTCAGAAAGATCAGCTTTTGAATTCATAGCACTTACCTGAGCAAGCTGCACCTGGTTATCTGTAGAGAAACCGGAAAATATAGGAACATTTAATGTAAGTGCGACATTATAGTTTCTGTTTTGGAACAATGTATTAACATTATCGGAATATGTATAGAAACTATTATTATTAGTAAGACTGGGAAAATAAGCACCGCGAGCGATGGTTATACCATTCAGAGCGCTCTCAAGACTAAGTTTTGCACTCTGGTAATCATACCTTGTACTTAATGATTTATTTACCAGATCCGAAAGATCCAGATAATTGGAATCTATATGGCGCCCTATTATTTCTCTATCATTTACCGATAATGAATCCGAGAAGTTGTAATTATCAAGAACATCCAATCCAAGATAATATAAAAGATTACTTTTGGCAGTTTCAAGATTATTTTTAGCCTGTATGACTGCAAGTTCAGCATTGCCAACTTTAACCTGCTGAGCATAAACATCAGCAAGTGTGACTGCACCCAGTTTATTTCTTTCATTAATTGTTTCTAAATTCTCTTCATTCCATTTAACATCCTCTTCTTTAACTTTAAGAAGTTCACCGGCATTAATTATATCATAATAACTGGAGATAGTTTGATAAACTATAGTCTGTTTTAATCTTGCAAGGGACAACTGTGCAGATTCGAGATTATTTTTGCCCTGAGAAACCGTGGCGATATTAGAAAGACCATTGAACAGTGTCCAGTTAGTTCCCGCTCCGAGACTATAGCTCCTTGTTTCAGAAATAACCTTTAGATCAGGCAGAGGCAGATATCCTCCATTCTGAAGGGGTAAGTATCCTCCCTTGGTTTCTGATCTCGTCCACTGCCAGCTTCCCTGTGCTCCAAGTGTCGGTAACAGACTGCCATAAGCAGCTTTAACATTTGACTGATATGAATCGATACTATTTACAGATTTCTGAAGTATAGTATTCCTCTGCAAAGCAATATTTACTGCTTCTTCAAGAGTTAATAATTTCTGACTATATCCTGTGACGGATAGGAGAATTATAAAGAAGGAACTGAAGAAGATTCGCATTATTTACTCCAATGAGATAAAAATTTAACTATCACAAAAATATCCTTATTTTTTCAATTTACTGAAAGTAAGTTATGAACGGCACAATAATTATATGTACGGTGAATATCCAAGAAAGAAGTATGGTTATCTTAGAAAACTATCCTTAATCTTCATCAGATAACCGAGTGCTTCATCATAATTATTTCCAATTTTGCCATCTAGAATAGCTTCTTCGATTGCTGATTTTATTTCGCCGACCTTCCTTGAAGGAGTTAAGTTACATATCCGCATAATCTCTTCGCCGTTGACCGGAGACTGGAAGGCACGAAGCTTATCTTTATCTTCCACCTCCCAAACTTTCTTCATTACCTTTTCATAGTTTTCCAGATATTGGCTTACTTTTTCCTGGTTCTTGCTGGTAATATCGGCGCGGCATAATATAATGAGATCACCGAGGTCTTCACCAGCCGAAACTATGAATCTTCTAATTGCGGAATCGGTAACTTCTTCTTTTGCAAGTGCTATGGGTCTAAGGTGAAGACGCACAAGTTTCTCGACGTATTCAATTTTATTGAATGGGAGCTTCATCCTCTTAAAAATAGACTTGATCATTCGGGCTCCTAATTCTTCATGCCCGTGAAATGTCCATCCTATATCTTCCACAAATTTTTTGGTTTGGGGTTTAGCAATATCATGAACCAGCGCCGCAATCCTGAGCCATATGTTATCGGTCATCTTTGAAATATTTTCAACTACCTGACAAGTATGGAAGAAAACATCCTTATGGTGATAATCTTTTCTCTGATCGACTCCTGCCAGATTAGCCAACTCCGGAAATATTACTTCAAGAACGCCTGTCTGATACATATGAATTAAACCGATAGCGGGTCTCTCTGAAGAGAGTATTTTAAGGAATTCATCTGTGATTCTTTCCTGTGATACAATTTTAAGTCTTTGTCTTAATTGGTTTGCTGCTATTGGAATAGATCCGTCAAGCCGGAAATCAAGCTGAGAGGCAAAGCGGAAAGCCCTCATTATACGGAGCGGATCATCATCAAATGTAATTAAAGGATCGATCGGTGTCTTTATCAATCTATTTTCCAAATCCTTAAATCCATCGTATGTATCTATCAGTTCGGCGTAATTTTTTTTATTTAAAGAAATGGCAAGCGTATTTATTGTAAAATCCCGTCGGTTGATATCATCTAAAAATGAACCTGTAGATACTTCAGGTTTCCTGCTATCCCTATTATACGATTCTTTCCTTGCCCCTACAAATTCAAGATCATAATCCGAATATCTGAAATGTGCAGTACCAAAGTTTTTGAAGATTGATACATTTTTAACATTTAATTTTTCAGCATACCTTTCTGCAAATTCAGTTCCGCTGCCTAATACAAGAAAATCAATCTCGGATATCGGTCTTTTAAGTATTAAATCGCGTACGAATCCTCCGACTATAAAAACCTGGGTTTTCAAATCACCTGCTGTTTCTGAAGCTACGGATAAAAAGGAATAGTGTTTTAATTGAAGATCAAAATTCATTGAATAGTAATATTAATTTAATAATAAATTTAAGAATAAAATCAGAAAAGCTAAAGAGTTGGATTCCCGATATTATTTTCCGACATTGTTTTCATTTTGCTGTGGCGTAAATATATTTCACATCATTCATTATTTTTTCATAATTGGGATATATCCAATCGATTCTTATTAAATATGATCTCAAGAATATTTGGATGTCATTTCCATTTTTGAATCTGGCTGCAAGTGCGGCTAATTTTCTTGCATGCACATAGTCAAGATTTTCCGACATATACCTTGATAAATAATACGTAGCGTATCTGCTGTAAATATCATTTACTATTATATTTTTGCCAAAAAGGGATAAAATTTCATTATATGATTTATGAAGAGTGCCCGCCAAATCAATCATCACAGGAAAAGACGCATAATCGTATGAATTCAAATTATAATTTTTGAGTATTTCAAATTTTGCGGAATCTCCCCCGGCAATATAATTGTATATCGATGAATCATTCTGTGATAAATCGAGGCGTAATTTTGACAGATAATTATAATGCAAATCAGGACTTTGGCGATTAAGCTGATAATATTGTCCCTTAGCTTGTTCGTATTTTCTATTTCGTATTAAAAGATCCCCTCTTAATAATTCAAGACTAAAATAATCTGAACTATTATTATATTTTGATATTTCTTTAGTTAATAAGAATAGCGCTTCTTTTTCTTTCTTAAGTTCAACTTTAGATAGAATTAGTCCATATAGGGCAGAATAATTTTGTGTGACTCTATTTATATAATCAAAGATCCTTGCGGCATCAGTATAATTATTATGGTTATAATTATCCCATCCCAACTCTAATTGACCGGCAATATATCTTGGACAGAATTTTGAGAATATTGTCTGTTTTCCGAAATAATACTGTGCGGTATTTTGTTTGTTCTCATAGCCCAATTGCTGAAGGTATTCATAATATTTACCTGCAATATCCGTTAAGCTTGAATCATATACCTCAGAGAAGGATTTGCCCTTATACCATTCCTTAAATTTATTTATTCCAAATCTATTAATTAGATAGTTAGTAAAGGAGCCGGCATACACATATGATAAACCTGACGTTTGTCCAAAAAAGTTTAATCCGCTATAGAGATTATCTATTGTGAATTTATAATCATTATTATAAGCAACTGACGCAATTTGGTCCAGATACCATGTATTGTAAAACGGTGCAGCTGCTTCTGCTATTCCCTCTATCAAAGCAGGATTAAAATTATGGGCTAGCTTAAAAGGACCTATTCCAAATGATGCAGAGAATATATGTGCGATTTCATGTTTTAAACTAATATCATAACTACCAGCAGTAATATATATCTGATATAACCAGGGTTTAGCCACATCTGCATTTTCAGAACCGAATAATTTACCTTTTTGTCTATTGTTCTTAAAGATAAATGATGTGATTTTTCTGTGTGGTTCATCCATGAAGAATTTCTTTAATTCAAAATAAAAGAATTCATGGTTGATGATTACATTTTTCAGATAAGTTGAATCTATAGATGTATCATAAATTATTTCGAAATGTTCTGTATAACATTTCCCCTTAAGGGATGTTTCTATCCTACTCTTCGTAGTTGAAAACCCCAGGAATGAGGAACACAATAGGAATATGATGACCACGGATGATACTATTATTAGAAAGGAAAACTTATTTATTCTTGCGGCCTGATTTATCATCCTGTTGACGGCGTATATTAGAAAAAGAAAGAATATTACATTTATCAGTCTGTAAATTACCAACCTAAACGTAATAGACAATTTTTCATCATAAATTGTACCCGGATAAAACCCAACAAGAGGATTGTAGAAATATATCTGCGGATTAAAATAAATCTCCAAAACAGGTATTATTGCTATAATGCAAAGCAGAAAAATAAATATTATACGAGAATATTTTGGGATTATGTAATAGGAAGCCAACCCTAATGCACTTCCAATTACTATCGATGGGACAGTAATTACTAAATAGAACAAGAATCCGTCTGTCAGAGAACAAGTTGTTGTTATTAATGAATTCGTTACCGAAATCATCAAGGGAACTGATAGAAGAATTGGAGATATTTTAAGAATGTTCTTAACAAAGTTCTCTTTTCTTTTCAGAAAGGATATTACTAATAGTCCAGCAACAATTATTAGCAGGATTGAATTAAGAGCAGAAAATTCATAGCCGAAAACTGAAGTAAGGGGTAGTTTGATAAGTATTATATTAAACAGAACTAAGATCAATACAGAAGAAAAGTATCTTTTATCATTTATATATAACATGTTATACTAAAATTCTTTTCCTTTTACTCGTTCAATATCTGCTCCCAGATATTGAAGCTTTTCTTCTATTCTCTGATATCCCCTATCTAAATGATACACTCTTAAGACTTCTGTAATACCCTCAGCAGCAAGACCAGCTAAAACAAGACTTGCACTTGCTCTAAGATCAGTGGACATTACCTTTGCACCCATCAATTTTCCGACACCTTTAACGAATGCACAATTTTCGTTCACTGTTATATTTGCTCCAAGCCTTTGCAACTCAGGAACATGCTTAAATCTATCAAGGTAAATTGAGTCGGTAATTGTGCTCATTCCATCAGCCAATGCCATATAAGCAGTCCATTGTGCCTGCATATCTGTGGGAAACCCAGGAAACACTGAGGTAGTGATATTTATTGGTTTAATATTATTATTAGTTCCATCTAATTCTATAAATTCATTATTATATAATAAGTTACATCCGCTATTCTCAAGTTTATTCAATATAGAGAGAAGTAAATTTGAATTTATATTAATAAGTTTTACTTTTCCTTTAGTCAAAGCTGCTGCAATTAGAATTGTACCTGCTTCAATTCGGTCAGGAATTGTTTCAATATCAGCAGAATTCAAAGTATCCACACCTTCAATAAACAAATCAGGAGTACCAATTCCCTCAATGCGTGCTCCCATTTTTAGTAAAAATTGTGCCAAATTAGTAATTTCCGGTTCAATAGCGGCATTTACAATTCTTGTTTCTCCTTTTGCTAATACCGATGCCATCAATATATTGCCCGTGGCACCTACTGAAGAGATATCAAAACTTATTTTGGCTCCAGTCAAACGGGGAGATTTTGCAATTATATAACCCTCTGACAACTCTATCTCTGCACCCATCTTCTTTAGCCCCTCAAGATGAAGATTTATTGGGCGAGGACCCCAGGAGCATCCACCAGGTAATGACACCTTAGCTATTCCATATCTTGCTAAAAGAGGACCTAATACATAAACTGAAGCGCGCATTTTTTTAACATGTTCATAGGGAGCATCCTGACTTGTAATATTTTCAGTATTTAGTTTAAGCAAATTATTCTTGAATTCCGGGACGACTCCTAAATGGTTTAGCAACTTCATCATAGTATAAACATCGTTCAATTCCGGAGTATTATAAAGAGCATACTTCCCATGGGCTAAAAGAGTTGCCGGCATTAATGCAAGCGAAGCATTCTTTGCACCACTTATAGTCACTTCACCTTGTAATTTATTCCCGCCATGTATTACAAATTTATCCAACTCTAATCCTGAGATTTAATTTGAGGAGATGGTCCCCGTTACAGCCAATCATTTTAATTTTTTTTAATGCACACAAATGTGTAATTATCCGGAGCCCCTCTTTGGTTTATCAATTCTGATAGTTTTTCTTTTAAGAAGTCATAATTAGTTAGAATTTCTTCCAGTTCATTATCTTTTACAACTGTTGTAACGCCATCAGTACATAAAAAGAACAGGCTATCATCAGACGATTTCAAAGTAATTTTGCTTAAGTCTATCTCAATAGCGGAAGTATCCCCCAAGGCACGCATAATTATATTCCTGTCAGGATGATGCTCTGCCTCATCGACAGTCAGAAAACCTTCATCAATTAGTTTCTGAACAAGGGAATGGTCTTTGGTTAACTGTTTTAATTTCCCATTTTGTAAATAATACATGCGAGAATCTCCAACATGCCCATAATAGGCAGTATTTTCCACAAGAAACAATACTTCAATAGTTGTAGCCATTCCATGAAAATCACTACTTAAAGAAGCCTTATGAAGAATACTGTTATTTGCCTCCATGATAGAAGATTTAATCCTTTCTAAATAATCTTTCTGAGCAGAAGATTTAAAGAATTCATATACTGTATTGACGCTTAGCTGTGATGCAACATTTCCAGCTTTATTGCCCCCCAAACCATCACATACAACAGCAAGGATACCATTTTCAATTTCATAAATGCCCAAAGAGTCTTCATTATCTAATCTCTTAAGACCAATATTAGTAACCGAAGAATACTTATAATCCATGATTAAAGCATAATAATTGAACAAAATTATTGATTAAATATAAATACATTGAATGTAAAATGCGCTTTTAAATGAACTTAAAATTACTAACTATTATAATGGCAATACATTTTTATTTCATAATAATTGCTTTGTACATCAGAATCTAATAATTTTGCATGAAAATTAAATTGATAAGGAATCTCTATGAAACTTAACCATCTTGATTATTATAGGCTTCCATGGAATCTAACAGACAATTCAATTTCATGGCTTGAACCCACCTCAAAATGCAATCTTTATTGCGACGGTTGCTATAGAAAAAATGAAAATGCTCATAAGTCCCTTCAAGTTATAGAAGAAGAATTAAATGTATTTACACGGTTGAGAAAATGCGACGGAGTTTCTATTGCAGGCGGAGATCCTTTAACTCATCCGGAAGTTGTTGAAATTGTTCGAATGGTTAAAGCTAAAGGATTGAAACCGATCTTAAATACAAACGGTCTTGCTTTAACTAAAGAACTCTTATTAGAATTAAAAAAAGCGGGGGTATATGGATTTACATTCCATGTCGACAGTAAACAGTCCCGCCCGGGATGGAAAGACAAAACCGAAATTGAGCTTAATGAGCTACGTTATCAGTTAGCATCTATGTTAGCTGAAGCGGGGAATATTTCATGCGCTTTCAATTCCACAGTCTATGAAGACACAATGCAGTTTGTTCCTGAACTTGTTAAATGGGGGCAAAAGCATATAGATATAGTACAGGTAATGGTGTTTATTCTTTACAGGGCAGTAAATAACACAAAGGTTGATTTTTATTTAGGACCTAAAAAAATTGATATGGGCGAATTTGTCTATAATGAAGAACCTGTTGAAAGAACTGACATTAAAGCCGAAGAGATTTATGAACTGATTAAAAATGAATATCCTGATTTTGATAGCTGCGCTTATTTAAATGGTTCTGAGAAACCCGATTCCTTTAAATGGCTGCTATCCGGACGATTAGGAACTAAAAATAAAATCTATGGATACATGGGGAAGAAATCAATGGAAATTATCCAGACATTCCATCATCTTCTTTTTGACAGATATCTTGCCTACTCTACTCCTAAAATGACTCGCAAAGGAAAATCAATGCTCCTGTTAGGTTTCTTTGACAAAGGTTTGAGGAAAACATTCTTTAATTTTATCAAGAATCCGCTTAATCTATTTAAAAGGCTACACTATCAGTCTGTAATGATAATTCAACCTGTGGACTTCCTTGAAGATGGAAGACAGAGTATGTGCGACGGATGTCCCGATATAACTGTATGGAACGGACAGCTCGTCTGGTCCTGCAGAATGGAAGAACAGCTTAAATATGGACATAATATAAGGTCTTTTCCTAAAGATTTAATAAAGAGCTGACGCTGCCTTAATTCAGTAAAAAAGGAAGCTTAGGCTTCCTTTTTTCATTAATCCCTATGATTTAATCTATTTGCTAAACAAATCTGTTACAGGTATATTTATTGATTATTTTTGAATTATTATTCAAAATATTCAATAAGATGCGAGAGTGGCGGAATTGGCAGACGCGCTAGACTTAGGATCTAGTACCTAACCGGTGTCGGGGTTCGAGTCCCCGCTTTCGCACTTCTTATCCCTTTAATTCAAATATAATATATAAAAGCATCGCGAGGTAATTTTGGAATTTAAGATAAATGATGTAAATACTTCAGAAAAGGAATTGGAAGCTACATTTACATTCGATGAAATAAAAAAAGATCTGGAAACAGAAGTTCAGAAACAAACGAAGAAACTACAGATCCCGGGATTCAGAAAAGGTAAAGTCCCCCGCGCTCTTCTTAAAAAGATGTTTGGTGATACCTTTGACCAAGAAGCCTCTGAAAAAGTTGCAAGCAAGAAATTCTGGGATGTTGCCGAAGAAAATCATCTTCATCCTATTGGGAAACCCACTATAACTGATATAAAATTAGTTCCGAACGAAAGCCTTTTCTTTAAGATCGTATATGAAGTTCTGCCTCAAATAGAAGCTAAGGATTATAAAGGAATTGATATAGAAGTCCCTGATCTTGTTGTAAAAGATGAGGATGTTCAGCATGAAATAAAACATATCCTTAAAGCAAATGAAACTTTTGAACCTCTCGACATTATAAGTGATAACAATTGCACCTTAGAGGTTGATATTCAAAGAATCGATAAGGAAGGAAATCCTTTCGAAGGAAGTAAACAGGAAACCCTTCAGATAGATCTCGCCAATGAAAGAGTCGCAAAAGAAATAGTAGATAACTCCAAAGGGGAAAAGGTTGGCGATACTTTCACTTTTACTTTTAATGATGAACATACTATAAAAAATAAAAGCGGTGAAGATGAAAAAATAACTGAGGTTATTGATTATAAGGCTATTATTAAAGGAATCAAGAAGTCCATCATGCCTGATTTGGATGAAGCCTTAATTAAAAAAGTAACTAAAGATAAAGTTTCAACCGAAGCCGAGTTAAAAGAGGAGATCAGAAATGATATCCAGAGATATTTTGACCAGCAGATGGATGATATATTAAGAGGAAAGCTCATTACACAGATAATTAAAAATAATGGATTCAATGCTCCGCAATCTCTTATAAATAATGTCATAGAAGATTATGTCAAAAGAGAGGAAGAACAGTATAAAAAACAGGGATATAAAAAATACGATAAGGAAGAAGGTAAAAAACGGTTAGCAAAATCTGCTGAGGTTGAAGTAAAATGGTATATAATTAAAGAGGCTATACAAAAACAAGAGAATATTTCACTTAGCGAAGAGGAATTAAATCAGCTCGCCACCAAAGATGCAGAACAAACCGGTATCGCAGTAGATAAACTTCTTAATTATTACAAATCATCCAATTATGCAGGAAAATTTATCGAGAATAAGGTCTTTCAATTTCTAAAAGATAATAATAATATTAAAAAAGTAGAACCGGATAATACTCATACTCACAATCATGAGGAGCACAAACATGAATAATAATATAGAAATATTTAATCAGCTTGTTCCATATGTAATAGAACAAACTGGACGCGGTGAACGTGGAATGGATATTTATTCCCGTTTATTAAGGGAAAGAATAATTTTCTTAGGCACTGCTATTGATGATCATGTAGCAAGTCTTACAATTGCACAGCTCATCTTCCTTGAGGCAGAAGATTCAGAAAAGGATATAAATCTTTATATCAACTCCCCCGGCGGCAGTGTTACAGCAGGACTGGCGATATATGACACAATGAAATACATTAAACCTAGCGTTGCTACTATCTGTGTCGGAATGGCTGCTAGCATGGGTGCTATACTTCTCGCGGGAGGTGCTGAGGGCAAAAGAACTTCTCTGCCTAATTCTAAAATATTGATTCATCAGCCGTGGATTGGCGGATTACAGGGACAGACTTCGGATATCGAAATTCATGCAAGGGAAATGCTGAAAACAAGAGATACTCTTTATAGAATTCTTGCCGAACATACCGGCAAATCCATTGAGCAGATTACTCATGACTGCGATAGAGACTATTTTTTAACCGCAGAAGAAGCTAAAGAATATAAGTTAATTGACAATATTCTTTCAAAGCGAATACCCCTAGATAAAAAATAATCTCATTTAAGGCTGTCACTCGACAGCCTTTTTTATACCAAACTTTTACTGTACTACTCTTGATCGTAATTCTTTGACCCTGTCCAGCCTGTCACCAAGCTTATTTTTAACAAATTCGGATAGGTTTTTTATTGCCAAAATCTCATTACATAGCTTTAGTGCTTTCATCTTATCCCCCATTTTCTCATACTGCTGCGCAATTAAGTGTTTAAGAACTATTTCATTATAATGATTCATACTGTTTATATTCGGATATGAATTCAGAATTTCGAAATAACGATTAATTGCTTTTGATCTGTTTACATCTTCATATGCTCTTGCAAGCCCCCATTTGAAAAACCTGCTTTTAGGGTATTCATGCAAGGCCTTCTCTGAAATACGCACAGCATTATCGAAATTCTTTTTATCTATATAAATCCAGATAAGTGAATTTAACGCCAGGTAAGTATTATAAGAAGATTTATCAATAGCTTTCTCAAGATAGTATATTCCTTCAGCCCGGTCATCATGAACAAACGGCAGCCAACTTAGAAATTTAGTTTTTGCACTTTTCCAATATTTATATGTACCCAAACCCGAGTAAGCCTCAAAAAAATCAGGATTCCTCTTAAGGCACTCCTCAAAATTCGAAGCAGAATTTATCCCTTCCTTTAATGAAGTTAACCAGCTGCCATTTAATCCCTCATAATAAGAAATATATCCCTCTGTCAGTCCAATGAAATAATGGTTCCAAATATCTTCCGGGTTTCTATATAATAATCTTTCCGATTGGTCTTTAGCCGAATTAAGATATTTTGAAATTAGCTCCCCATTATATTCCTCTCCATAATCATATGACCTGGCTATTTCTGTAGCTGCTAAATATATTTTCCCAAATGGCAGATCCGGATATTTTGAATTCAGCTTTTCAAATTCTGATTTCGCCTGCGGATAATTCTGATTAATAATATCATCAATCCCTGATTTTAATAACGAATTGACAGCCCCATCCGGATATTCCTGTGAGTATATATTCACATAAAATGTGAGTAGAAATAAGATGAATATTTTGCTATAACGTACCAAATGTCCTGTCACCTGCATCCCCCAAGCCCGGGAGAATATACCCCTTATTATTCAATTTTCTATCCAAAGCAGCTCCGAATATTTTTATATCCGGATGATCCTTAAGCAATTTTTCGATTCCTTCAGGCGCAGCTACCAAACAAGCAAACACCAAATTCCTGGCTCCCCGTGTTTTCAGATATCTAATTGCTTCAGAAGAGCTTCCCCCAGTAGCAAGCATCGGGTCCAGAAGAATTACAATTGAGTTCGCAATGTTACGCGGAGTTTTATAATAATACTCAACGGGCTTAAGCGTAACCTCATCACGCTGCAATCCAATGTGCCCTGCCTTGGCATCAGGAATAATTTCAAGAAAACCGGAAACCATCCCCAGCCCGGCTCTTAGAACAGGTACCAAAACAATTTCCTGGACAAGCTTATATCCTGTTGTCTGTTCAAGAGGAGTTTCAACAGCAGTCTCAGAGACATTAAAGCCCCTGCTGATCTCTACAGCAAGAATATTTGATATTCTATGGAGCGCTGCTCTGAATATCTCAGTTCCCGTAGACTGGTTTCTCAATATTGTTACATCTCTTTTTATGAGAGGATGATCTATAAGGGTGAAATTGTCAAATGTAGTTTCCATAGCAATACTATCTTTTAACAGATTTGATTTTCTTCCCTAATGAAGATAAAAGGTTTTTAAGAGGTGAAAGTGGCGGGGTATAAACATAATTTATTTCAGCAAGCATCCGAGCCGGCTGCCGTAACTTTATTAGTACAGATATAACATTAGCGAATCCTTCTACTTCCCTTCCTCCAAAGAAGGAAGCGCCTATTAAACGGCTGCTCATCTTTTCAGATACTATTTTCCCGAATACTTTTCCTGAGCCCGGCATTACAGAAGCAAAGTCAGCCTGGATATCTGTTACTGAATCTGTTAATATATTATTCCTTTCAGCCTCGTGTGAGGTCAAACCAACAGAGACATAATATTTATCGAATAACCTCAAACCTACATTACTAATTACAGGTGAAGCGGAAGCATTTCCCCCTGCAGCATTTTCCCCTGCAATATGTCCGTATTCATAAGCATAAGAAGCAAATGGAAGAAAGACAGGCCGTCCTGTAATAAAGTCTGTAACTTCAATTAAATCTCCCGCGGCATATATATTAAAATCAGAAGTCCGCAATCGCGTATCAACTTTAAGCGCTCCTGTTATCCCAAGCTTCAGATTTGCTTTAACAGCAAGATAAACGTTAGGTGAAATGCCGATGGCATTTATGACCAGTTCTGTTTCAACTATCCTTCCATTTATATTAAGTGCACTTATTTTATTCTGATTAATAATTGGTTTAATCTCGGCAGACGGATAAAAGGTAATATTATCCTTAACAAGCATATCTTTAATCAGAATCTGAATCTCTGGCTCTGCAGAAGGAAGGGGCAGGGCTGATTTATCAATCAGTGAAACGGAACATCCAATATTTACTAATGCTTCCGCTGCTTCCAGCCCTATAAAACCTGCACCGATTATAGACACGTTCTTTACATTAAAGGACCCGATGTACTCCTTAACACCAATAAGATCTGAAATATTCTTCAATGTAAAGCTGTTTACCGCATCCCTAACTGAAATATCCTTTTTAGCAGACGAACCTGTTGTAAGTATTAATTTATCGTAGTAATAATTGGTAAATGTCCCATCTTTTAAGTTTTGAACTTTAACAAACTTCTCTCTAGTATTGATCTCCTCCACAAAATGATTAGCAAATACTTTTACCCCTTTCTGTCTATAAAACTCTTCGGGATTAAAGAAAACAATATCTTCTATATTTTTAATCTCATTTGAGAGGACATATGGGATTTCGCAGGTACCGGTCGAAATAAAATTACCAGTTTCAAATAAAATAATCTCTGCATCCGGATTTACTCTTTTTGCTTTAGCCGCTGCAGCAGGTCCCGCTGCATTNNTAATTTGAAAAGAATAAAAACACAGGATAGCTTCCCTTTGCCTGTGTAATATATTTAATTTTCACTTCCTTCCCTGTCGCTGTAGATGGAGGAGGATTCCTTTCAATTTCGGGAAGAATTGTTTCATTAAGATCACTGGTAGGAATTTGTTTTTTTCTCTCCTTGAAGATTTCAATTGCCATATCAATCAGCTTATAAATTCTTTGTTTTGTTAAAGCTGAAATAAATATAACAGGCACATAGTCAATTGACCCCATTTTTTCTTTTATGGCAACTTCAAACTGATGAGCTGTATTAGTGTCTTTCTCAATAAGATCCCATTTATTTACAGCAAGTATAATTGATTTCCTTCTATTAACAGCCTCATCAATAATTTTCTGGTCCTGTTTCTCAATACCTGTTTTGGCATCAACAAGAATGATAACAACTTCACATTCAGCAATTGCCCTTAATGTCCTTATAGTTGAAAAAAACTCAATATTTTCCTCAACCTTTTTCTTTTTTCTTAACCCAGCAGTATCAATAAGAGTTATTTCCTGCCCATAATATTTAAGAATTGAATCGATACTGTCCCTAGTAGTTCCGGGAATATCAGTTACTATACTCCTGTCTTCTCCTAACAAAGCGTTTGTTAGTGAAGATTTACCGACATTAGGTCTTCCCACCACAGCAATCTTTAATTTTGAACTATCATCTTCCTCTTCCTCTGTCATTGGCATATCGGCAGTGATATCATCAAGGAGATCTCCGATTTTCCTTCCTCCAACTGCCGAAATATCATAAACTTTATCAACTCCGAGTGAATAAAACTCGGCGGCACCGGGTTCCAGTTTTTCTGAATCAACTTTATTTACTATCAGGAAGAATTTCTTATTTGAGCTTCTTAATATTCTGCCGATCTCTATATCGAACGAAGTTAAACCGGCTTTTACATCAACCAAAAAAAGGACAGTATCAGCTTCAGTAATAGCTATTTGTACCTGCTCCCTAATTGCAGTTTCAAAGAGATCTGGAGAATCAGGTACATATCCGCCAGTATCAATAAGCTGAAATTCTTTCCCCGCCCACTCAACCTCACCATAATTACGGTCTCTGGTTACCCCGCTTAAGTCATGAACTATAGCTTCTTTTCTGCCGACAAGCCTGTTGAATAAAGTGGATTTGCCAACATTTGGTCTTCCAACAATAACTACGATTGATGTTTTCATTGTATAAAAATACTTAAAAGAATGAACGAAATAAACCGGAATATTAAAAGCTGTATTTAAGGTGTAAAGTAGGAGTCCATTCCTCTACAAAAGCCATATTTACCCGATCATAACTTATATTTAAGGCAATATTCTTATTGAAGGTAACAGAACTCCATATCGCATCAAAAATACTTAATACGTGATTAATATAAAGAATTGCGGTACCCCTTGCCGAAACTTTATAAAGATCGTTTGCATCTCCCCGCATTATTGAATAAGATTTGAATTCAGGAGTCTCCCAATCAGGGTTACTCCCGTGAAGGCTTAGGTCATCATCTTCCCATCCCCTTGCATATTGAGGATATTTGCCTATTAATTCATAATACTGCTGCTCCCCATGAGGAGGTAGTTTATGCGTAAACCCTGTGGCTCCAATGGCATCTTCGGCAGCATTCAAACTTGCCCAGTCAACCCTCTGCCACGCAGGAAGAGCAGTATTGGGATTTATTGTAACCTTTACTCCACTTGTATTATCATTGATCCATTGGGCATATCTTACNNTATAACTAATAGAATAATAAATTGAAACAGCCTCAATAAGAGCAAAAGCCCCCGCCTTAATATAATTTGTTGTGCCGCCAATATATACTTCACCGGCACCAGGAATTATTCCGGACAGAACACCGGCCAGTACAACAGATTTTTTATCTGTCGGCGACTCAAAAGAGTTCTGTTTCACAGCATTATCTTTATATTCATTTAGAATAAGACGTGAATCGGCAGATAAGTTTCCTGTAAAATTGGTATTAGTCTGGGGTAATATACATATAGCATAAAGAACCATAGTTATTAATAAGCACTTTATCCTCATTGAAACCTCCATCCTACAATTATAAATCAAAACTGAAAAGAATACCCCCGTAGAACCGCCATTCTTTTCCGTAAGTAAAATCTTGTCCCCTGATATTAAGGTCAACCTTATCAAAACCATAAGAAGCATTAAAAAATACCATTGTAGGAAACAAATAGAATGAACTCATTTCCATTCTTAATTCAGTACCCGCTCCTTTCTTAAATTCAGTTAACTTTGGAATATCAGTTCCATTCCATGCATTACCCAAATCACCATAAAAGGACATAAATATTTTATCGACATAAAGCTGTCCTACTCTTGTATCAATATTCCTGAAAAGAGGGAAACGATATGTCAGATTAAGCCAGGCAACTTTATTTCCACTAACTGAATAAAACGGATATGCTTTCATACCCACGAGTCCGCCAAGATAAAAATTAAAGAAATCCGGTACAGTCGGACCAAATATACTCCCTAACCGTATTTGTGCAGAAATAGTATGATCCCACCATAATGGAAAGTGGGATTTTATATTCAGTTCAAGTCTATGAAAATTGAAAGGATTATAATCCGCAACTAAATTTCCGCTGTTATCTACTGAGTAATTTCCAGTATTGTTGAACCTATTGATCTCATAATTATATTTCAGTTCAACCTGAGACCCAACAGGATTTATTTCCTCGTTCCTGCTTGGTAATAATAAATCAAAGTTATATTTTATTTGAAAATTACTGCTTATTAAATATGTATCATCAAAAGCAGGAGCTAGTTGTTGAATGCTTGGTATAATAAAGCTTCCTATTAAAGCCGAATATGTACTGAAAATATATCTGAATTCAATATTCTGGTTTCTGCTGAATATACGGTGAGTGGCAGCCAGATCGACCTCAAACAGATTATAAGAAATGTCGATTGGAATTATATCATCCCCAATGCTATCACTTTGAGTTGAGGTTCTTGAAATATTATACAATTCCAAACTTAATTCCGGTTTTATTCCCAGGTCAAACAATAAGGGAAGTTTATTCTTATATTCAAATATCAGGAACAGATCTCTTTCCAGTCTTTGGTTTATTGATGCACCGGCAAAGATAGAATACCTGTTAAGCATATCATTAGAAGTGATATAAAGACCGGGTTTTATCTTATCCAGAAAATTATTTGAAGTGCTGTAGTTATCATACCTTATTACAGGAAAGAAAGTTAATTTCGAAAATACCCCGGTATATTTTTCTTTCTTATAATCTGGTATATCATAATCATTAAAATTCCTCAACCTGTCTAAATTAAATTTGACCATATCCCCTTTGGGATTATCTTTTCCAAGCGGCGGACTATTAATCCATTGATATTTCTTCGCAGTATCAACGCTCCCCTGCTCAGTTTTAGGCAGGTAAAATATCTTATAACCATGGGACGTATAACCGGCATAAGTTATATCACCATTCTGATTTATAGCCGGCATAAAAGCACCGCCGGTAACATTGGTAAGCTGTTTCCTTTCCTTTGTCTGCATATCCAAATAGTAAAGGTTAAATATCCCTGTTTCATCGGAAGAATATATCATATTCCCTTTTGAATCTATTACCGGATTCCTATCATCACTGCTTTTACCAATCAGAATTTGATATCCCGAACCATCGCTGTTTATTTTAGCTATATCCCTCGTCTGATGATAAGAATAATCAAATACGATATATGAATTATCATTAGAGAAAGAGGGGTTATATACCTGTTCCCCATTACTGAAGACAGTAAGCTGCTTAAAGTTTTTACCATCTATATCCATGATACCAAGATTTGTGGTCCCGTCTTTTTGAAATATAAATGTAATCTTCTTACCGTCTTTCGAAACAGAAGGCTGGTTGGCTCTTGAATCAAATGTCAGTCTTGTTTCTTTTTTATTGTCAATATCATAGACATAAAGATCGTGCACGTTATACCAGTTCGGATTGTCATCGCCTATTTTAGCGTAGACAATTTTGTTTGTTCCGGGAATCCATGTAACTGTAGATCTTACACCACCAGTAATTTCCTCTTCCTTTTTTGTATTAAGGTCATATAGATAAACCCCGGAAGGACTGAAATAATCAGCATCTTTATTCGAAACATATAACACTTTCTTCCCGTCCTGAGAAAAGACAGGATAAAAGTTTCCAAATCCCACCTTACCTATTTCATCACCCTGGACAATATTAGATTGAACGCCAGCAATTCGTTTTTTATAGCTATCTGTTACAAAAGTTTTCCATTCATCATATATTTCGTTACCGTCTTTGCCAAGTACATCCTTAAAGGCAGCATCTATTGTGAAATTTCCCAGCTTGCCTAATGCCCTTGAAATATCCTTTAATGTATTCTCGCCGTATTTCTGTGAGATATACCTTGTTAATGCAAAGCCGGAATTGTAAACAGATTCATTCCCAAGACTTGTCTTGCCGAATTCCCCCATTTCATTCCAAGTCAGCATGTTATTATCAAGGGCATAAGAACGAAGGATCATATCGCGGTGTGAATCCCAGTTATCATAATCAAAATCTGATCTCATATTCTGTGCTGTACCTTCTGCAAACCAGGCAGGCATATTTAAAGTAGCGATAGGATATGAGACTACAAAATTAGGATAACCATACAGGATATCGGGACGTCTTTCAGCCTCGTAATTCAGAACCTGGAAAAATACAGCCGGAAGTGTTCGTGAAGCTTTCATAGAAGACTGGATCTGCACCATATGAGTAAACTCATGTGAGATTACATTCCTTAGCCAGTTATGAGCTCCACGGAGGTCATAATCAAGTGCGCTTGTCCATATTTCAATTTTATTATCAAAGAAATATGTTGCTCCATTAGAATAATCATCAAGATCTTTAATGACGAAATGAACCGTTTCAGGTTCATATTCATATAAGGAAGTAATAGGTCCCCATACTTCATCTGCAATTTTGCAGACTACCCTAGCTGTTCTCTCTGCACCCTCATGAAAATGCACCTGAACATGAGTCCCTTTGATTGTGTACCACTGAAGTTCAGGATGGAATTGAGTAAACTGCGGAAATGATACACCAGTGAATAATAATAAAAAACAGTATATAAGTTTTTTCATAGAACCCGAATATATGGATAAAGGATAGCAGTGCTATTTAACAACTGCAATTTTAATGATGTTACTTTCTGCCTTACCGCTAGACCCTACTGCTTCAACCCGCGCAAGGTATATACCACTCTGGATGTTATTAACTTTCCAAATGGTTTCACTTTCATATCCACCCTGTGCAGAGTTATTCAATTCTGCGACAAAGTCACCTGCAAGATCAAATATTTTAATATTGATTTTAGAATCTTCTGAAACATAATAACGGATGGCGGTTTGTCCGTTATAAACGGGGTTCGGATAATTGTATACTTTACCTTTAGGGAAAAATTCATTCACATAATTTGTTGCAACGGCACCAGTAATAAATGAATTATTCAAATTATTGCCGTCCACTTCGGACCAATAAGGAGTTCCTGCGGTTGATCCAATATGCCAGGCATAAAAATGTTTACTGGAATCGATAACCGCTAATGACATTTTACCATTGTCATTATATATAGATGAAGCCAATATCATTTTCCCTGAGGAAATAGGGAATCCAGTAACCACTTTTCCTGTTCCGCCGTCAATAGCGAATATTCTGCCATCTTGAGTAAATGAAATAACCTCAGATTTATTATCTCCTTCAAAATCTGCAGTGAGAGGATTCGCTGTGAAGGATTGGTTATCAGTATTAGTGAATGGGAAATTAACAGCTTCAGCACCCGTCAGGTTAATAGCATGCACCTGGTTACCTAATGTATAAATGATATAGTTATCCCCATCATTCTTAAGATCAGCAAGAGCAAATGAATTTATCGAACTATAAAGAGGTATTTTCCTGACAAGGATTCCGTTAGAGATAAGATAAAATCCTGTATTTCCCAGGACAACGACAGTATAATTCCCATGAGATTTGGTTAATGATATTTGTGAAATAGCATCGTTTATTGTAAAAGTTTTATGATTACTATCAATTATTGTGACTGTATCGATAGGAAAATTAGCAGTAAGAGAAGCAATGTAATAATCATTATCTGCCGCTATACTAAAAATAAAGGACTTATCACCAGGCAACATTGTAGATGTTGATTGGATAACAGTCGGGAGTGAAGGATCAATTTTGTAAACAAGAATATATCCATTCGTCGTACCGACAAGTAATTCTTTCTGAGTTCCATTAGTACGAATGACAGGATCACATGATAAAATCTTTGTTGTATTTACTGACTGAATTAATGGTATAGTAGAATTAGCTGAATAGCGGGCTATTGTTATAAATGAATCTTTAATCCCAAATACATAATCTACAGAATCTATAAATATTGAAACAGGCTGATAACCTAAAAGTGGAGCAGATGTAGATGATATGTTTCCCAAATTATCAGATGCAAAAAGAATATTCTCCTCGGCAATAAATATTCTTTTCCCGGTTGAAGTCATCCTAGGAAAATTATTAACCAGACCCGGGATAGAATCTGCGAATACAAGTTTAACTACTGAGTCACCATATGCCAGACTGAAAGTCATTTTATTAGCGGAGTTAGAGAATCCGGACATAGTAATAAGGCTGTTAGCGCCTGAATGAGTGTTGGTGTTAGGGCGGCTGTTTTTATCAAACCTGTTCGTATACAGAGTTCCCGGATTGGTCTTATAGTAATAATCCTCATAAGAACCTTCGCCGATCACCAGATCTCCGAAAATATCCGTAAATTTTTCTCCGATTACCTTAATACCATTTGCTTCAACCAGTTCAACACCCCTGTCATTAATATCAGTGTTTATCTGGTCTGTGGCTATCTTCGCATTTATTACATTATCATCGATATGCCAGATTAAGATGCCTCCCTTGTAATTGGAGGTATCATTTATCCAACCGGGAAGACTCCAGTCAAATTCATCAACATCGGTGACAACACCATATACAGAATCAACCGCAAAGCTGTAATAACCTGTTGTATCTTTAGTAAAAGTTTTTGTAATTGTCTGACCGCCGACCTGAATAGTAAGAACAGAGCCACTGTCATTCACATCTCTTTCCCGATTTTCCATCAGAAAATACTCTGACGAATTAATCGGTACTTTTAATATTACAGTATCTGAAGGAGAAGCAGCAAAACCGGCTGTTAAATCTAAATTATAAGTACCCGGAGAAACCGTAATTGGCTGGGCCCAACCAAGAAATATCTTTTCCCACGCAGAAGGCTCAGGGGGAAATAAGCCACTATACGAAAAGATTGACTGTCCGTCCATTAATCCAAATCTTCCAATTGCGCTTAAACCTGTATTTGTATCATAAAGATCCGGCAAACCAAGATAGCTCGCAATACTTGCAACGATAAGCCCGTTGATGGTAATTTGGAACAAAGAAGTCTGACCATAACTTGATTCTTCCCTATTTTCGGTTTCAGGAAGAATTAAACTATTCATAATATTGAAATTTCCGGAAACAGGAAAACCCGTAAAAGAAGGCCATATCTTTTTCAGCGCATCCGGTCCCAAGTAAACAGACGGGAGGTCCTTTTCATTTCCGAGGCTACCGGGAAGAGTTAAATCCCTTCCTACGCCTGCATGGAAAATAACAAACAAATCATATCCGCTAAAATTTACAGATGTATAGTGCTTATCTGCCAGGTTCCAGACTTCAGCGGCAAAATTGCCAAGCGGAGTAAAATCAGTTGAATTACTCAGCGTGGTATAATTTTTCATAACCTTAGAGACATTTAATGTATCAGGAAGAACAGTATATACAATATTCAATTTACCTTTTGAAACTTTCCTGAAATAGTTTTTTGCGAATTCCAGGTGAGATGCAAAATACAGCGAATCATGAGGAAGAGGATCTAAAATTTTATTCCCATAATTTTGTGAATATATAGATCCGAATTGCCCAGTACCAAAAGTAGAGGCATCATTATCTTGCTGAAAATTAACCATAACCGCAAGAATTCTTAATGTATCACCATTAAATACTGCATTAGATTGGTGAGTAAAAGGATTTAATTTACCTGTAAACTTCTGGGCAGTTATACTGCCCAGGCTTATAAGAAATATAATTAACAGTTTTTTAGACATATAGGGTTAAACTCCCCGAGGGAATCCTTGATTTGTTTTTGCAGTTTGTCCCCATCCGATAGAAATTGTAAACCTTAATGTATTATTCAGGGGATTATTTTCAAATCCGTTAAAGACACTAGTAGTAATATAACTGAAATCGAAGTTATAAATATCATACTTTAAACCAGCTCCAAAAGTAACAAATTTCCTGTTACCATGATTAGGATCCTCATAGAAGAAACCTGCCCTCAAAGCAAATACAAAATCTCCGGGAGTACCGTAAAGATATTCAAGCCCCATAGAAGTATCGAATCTTTTCAACTCTTCACCTAGGGGCGCATCACCCCACGAAGTAAAAACAGCCTGATAGAAAGGCTTGGAATTTCCTGATGAATCAGTACTTATTAATAATTTAGAAAAATCAAGAGTATAAGTAAGATTATTAAAATCACTATCAATCACTTTATAAGCAAAACCTAATCTGAAATCAGTTGGAATTGGGTCTGCCTGAGATTGATCGATATAATAGATCTTTGGTCCTAAATTACTAATATTTACACCAACACTAAGCAAACCGCCGATATCTTCGTTAATCAAAGGGAGAACTAATTTCAATGGTCTCCACATAGCAGCCACATCAAAACTTACAGTTGTGGCTACGCCGGATCCCTGTTCACCAGCTGTGGGCTGGTCAGATAGCTGGCTGTGAATCAGTCTGAAATTAAATCCAAGCCCCCAATCCTGAGAAACCTTTGTAGCATACCCTAAAGTCATGGCTGCATCAAACGAATGGAATGTAGCAATAATATCGGGTGAATCCGGGCCTGTTCTTGCGAACGTACCAAAATTCATATATGTGATACTAGCAGAGACAGTACCGCCTATTTCTTCAATATATTGTTTATAAGTCAAATATTCATAGAACAGATCAAGATGGAATGTAGGAAGCCAGTTGCTATGCGTAATACTGACATCAGCACCATCCTGGAAAGCCAGCCCAGCCGGATTCCAGAAAATAGCTGCGGAATTATCAGCGAGTCCTGCACCGGATTCGCCCATAGCGCCTGCTCTCGAGTCTGGGGCTAATTCAAGAAATGGTACAGCAGCTTCTCCCTGGGCATAAACCACCTTACCAAAAGCGGCAAACATAATGCTGACCATTAACAATCTAAGTACTATCTTCATTTTTACGATCCTCCAATTAATAAACAATTAATACTCCAGAAACTCAAAAGGATATAAGTATTAAATATATCAAAAATAATACTCAATATTCTGTTATTGTTATCTAACCACAGCCAGTTTTCCTATTACACTTTGGCTGAATGAATCATCAGTTGATTTTAAAATAATTTTATAGAAATAAACTCCATTTGCAATGAGACTTCCATCCGCATCCTTGCCGTCCCAGTCAATTGTTACATACTTATTATGCACACCGTAACTGTCGATAACTTTTATCAGCCTTCCAGCCACGGTATAAATTTTAATCTTCACATCAAGGGTTTTATTCAAATTCTGCTGGAAGGTGAAAGTAGTTTTTCCTGAAAATGGATTTGGATAATTATATACATCACTTACAGTAAGACTATTTCCTGAAACCACATCAAAATAAGTTATTTCATCCGAGAAATTGTTAAATACATCCCATGCATTTACCTGCAGTTTATAATGCCCTTCATTAAGATTATTAAACTGGTAATTCACCTGTCCCGATTTACCACCAGCATCCAAATCGCCCGTAAAATATGATGTAAAATCAATGGGGTTATTAATATCATCATTCAGAACACCTTGTATTTTATGTCCAATTCCCGTTCCTGTTGTATTTAACCCAGTGGGATCAGAAAGCTTTACAATAAGTTTGGAATCAGGATTTACCAAATAGGCATTTTTGAAAGTTACATCATCAAAATAAATATCAATTTTAGGACCTGTTTTATCATTAACTACGGTAGTATCGGTTCCACCTACTACAACATTAGTTGTATACCCCAAACCATCAGCATTGCTGTCATAGAATAAGAAAACCACTTTGCCATTTTGATTTTCATATGAAATATCCTTTGGGACAATGAAGCTAGAATTAAACCTTCCATTAGAAACCGATACCTGCCCCCTGAAAATAATACCTCCCTGCAGGTTAATGGTTATATCCGGCTGCTCCACCATAGTGGTCTGTCTTTGGGAGTCGAAAACAGAAAGAATTCCCTGTCCATTAAAGTTTGTCCATAATGAATTATCAGGTTTCAAAATTTTACCGATTATCTTTGTATTGCTTAATGCCTTTATCTGCACATTAGCGCTAAGAGTCTGGCCATTGACTGAATCAATATTTGCAGTAAACTGCGGCAAGGATAATCTTAAAGACGGATCACCAAACAAATGATATTTCTGATCATTCTCTGCTGTTCTGACTTGTTTCATATGAAAATAAGCCATACCCACTGGTATCGGAAGATTTAAAGTATCCCTTGGAGAACCTAACAGGTCATCATAAAACTGATTATTAAGTGCAGAATTTTGATCAGAATATACTGGTCTTGCAGAGGTAACAGAACCAATTGCTCCACTCCCCTGTTTCATTACAAGGAGTTCAGCTCCACTCTGAGTAGATGGGAGGTCATAATAACCAAAGTCGCAAGTAGCTGCCGTTAAAAAGAATAGATCATTATTTATTAAACGGGGAATAGTTGTACTATTTTCAAATACTCTCTCATGCGTCCATAATTCGGGACTCCCATGACCAATGAAATTTACAAGGATCGATCCGTTATTAATTGCCTTAACAAGATCTTCAGTAACGCCCGGTTTAGTTCTTCCCAAACTTGTAATAACCGTAGGATATTGCCCCAGATAAATTTTATTTATATCAAATGAAACAGGTATATGATTAGTTGCCAGATCTTCAGATTGTTCTACATGATAATTTCCTTCGTAACCCTGAGTAGTCCACTGGTCATCTGCAACCATAGTTATTAAATTCTGCCAGGCTCCCTTGCTATTATCTGTTTCATAAGAAATAATTTTATCTACTGCAATCTGTGCATCCGACAGAGAATTAGCAGTTATCCTTCCAATTCCCATATCGACCAGATTATCAGCACCGCTAACTTCTACATAAAAATCATCCATAGGGTATGAATCAATAAGATTCACAATATTTGCAGTTTCGTATGGTATTATATAATTATTTCCCAGACCTTCTATGTTTTTATAATCGTAGGTTCCGTCACCGAAAAGAAGGACATACTCGGGTTTAACAGTCCAGTTATCATAAGCATATTTAAGGAAATTTCTTATACCCCCGACGTCCTTCATACCACAGGAAAATTCATTATACACTTGTTCGATATCAGCGATATAAGTTGAAATATTAAGCTTAGGGTGATTTTCTTTGAAAGATTTTAATCTAACTGCCTGGTCCATAAAATCTTTCGGAGTAATGATTATAAGTTTTGCGCCATCCAGATAACCATGAATATTTGAATTAACAGCAGAGACCGGATTAACCGGAGTCATAAAATTATCATTACCAACGGCAAGATATTTGGAGACGAAGCCCTGATTCTCAGAAGCTATAAAATTGAACTGGCTTGCACTCAAGAGTAATGGATTGGAAATAATTTTTACATTTGAATAATCAGTAATATCATAAACTCTGATATTAGAGTTGGAAAAAGAATTAAGATCATATTCAATTTTAGCAGAAGTATCTTTTGAGAAAAAGATTAAATTGTCATTAGAAGGAGCAAGGGCTTTATTATAATATATCTCGAACCAGTTAATATATCCCTTAGAAGCTGCGCTAGAAGCATTAAAAGTAAATTTAAGGAGGCTCCCATTGTTTGGGATATTTCCTGTAAACGAGGCAGCTGCCTGAATAGGAACTCCGTAAGAATAATCAGGATTAGGATCAGTATTTATTCCCGGGATAGAAGAATCATAAATTGTGTTCCCATTTTCATCAAGTTTTAATTCAATGTTACTAGCCGGATCACCATTAATAAAATAGAATGAATAGTCAATCCTTGTACCGGGAAGAAGATTGTCGAGCATATTAATGTAAACTCTTGAAATTGTAGCGGGATTAAATACATCCCCGACAAAATATCTACCGCTTTGTGCTATGTTAATAATATCCTTATGCCAATAAGCGAAAGCTTTTGAACTATTCTGTTTATAATTTACATTTACCGAATCTTCACTCTTTTTATTCTGCATCCTTTTTCCGTTAGCACCACCTGAAGTTATCCAATAGAAATTTTGGTCGGAATAAGGATCAAACATTCTTTTAATACTTTTGCTTACTGTATCATAATCCCAGAAATTAGTTCCTTTTCCGTAGAACAATATATAATCAGCATCATTGAACGTAGCAGAGGAATCCCCTGAGAAATAAATTGCATTTTCAACCAGATCTGTAGGAGCAGGAAGATTTACATTTTCAGGAAGAACCTTTCCGCCATTATTATAAATTTTTATAGTACGCGGATCAACGCCGGCATCAATTCCAAGTGAAGAGAGCATAGATTTTGTTATTTTATAGACACCTTCATTTGGAGTTTCAAATTTATACCATTTCCCGGTACTCAATACACTATTAACAACACCTTTTGTTTTATTTAATTTATTTGAAACTGTTTGCCAGTGTTTTGCCACTGAATAATTCTTAATCACACCTGGCAGAAGTTCATCATCAGCCACAGATTTTTGTGACTGCACAGATGAAAAGTTAACTTTAATGACGAGCTTGGTATAAATTCTAATCCTATTTCCAGCGGCGTTGAACTGAACCGGGCGTATAATAATAGTTTGGATCGGAACCCCTCGTACCAATCCGAATTCCCCAAACCCTGCCAGATCTTCGCCCATAGTATTAAAACTATTATACTTATCCCCTTGCTCGTATGTATCTGTCGGAATGCCTCCGATTTTTTTTAACTTTGAGACAGGTTTAATTTTACCATTAATTTCTTTATATGAAGAATTCAAGACCTGGATAGTATTTCCAAATTCTGAAGGGACTCCAAGCGGAAAAGCAAAATAAGGAACAGAAGGAAATCCAGACGTTTTGTTTTCATAAATATTTCCTTTGAAGGAAACACTTAAAAAATTCTCATTATTTATTTTAATGAAATTAGTATCAGAAATTTTGGGGGTGTATTCTACTATAAATGAATTAGCATCAGACGATAAAATATGAAAGTCTGTTTGACTTAAACATGGTAAGGATATAAACAGGAAAAGAATTACCGAGATTTTGCTTTTCATTAATAATAATTTATGTAAATGTCAGTGAACTCGTAGCAAAAACTCTAATAATTCTCCAAAGTATTATGTTAAATTTAGTTAAGGTTCAACCTAATAGTCAAGTCAATTATATAATTATATATTAAAGGACTTTCGGATCATTAACGAGGAAAAGAACTCGGAGGTTTATGAAAACCTCTGATGTTTGTTAAACCAATGATTAAAGATATATTTCTTATTTATTTAAATCAAGGGAGAAGCCCCAACTCTTTCTTATTTTTTCTCATAGCATTTATACAGAATTCTATATGCTCATCCAGCGGAACAGCCAAGACTTCTGCTCCGCTGATAATATCATCCCTATTCACCTTACTTGCGAAGGCTTTATCCTTCATTTTCTTTCTGACTGACTTAACTTCAACTTCATCGACTGTTTTGTTAGGTCTTACATAAGTAACGGCAGTAATAAATCCTGCCAGCTCGTCGCATGCGAATAGAACTTTTCTTAACAGAGTATCTCTTGGCGTTCCGGAATAATCTGCATGCGAGAGAATAGAGTTAGTAAAATCCTCATCGAATCCTTTTTCTTTTAGTATCTCCGATCCTTTGAACGGATGATCTTCTGCGGTCGGGAATATCTCATAATCAAAATCATGAAGCAGGGCTACATTCCCCCAATATTCAACATCCTCATTGAATTTTTCTGCATAAGCCCTGACACATGTTTCAACGGCGTAGGCATGTTTTAATAAACTATCATTTTTAGTATATTCTTTCAGAACAGAAAGACAATAATTTCTGTCTCTTGCAATATTATCCATTAGTAATCTCCTTATTATGGATTAAAGCTTGGGCATAAATCCCCTAAAACGCACTCGCGGCATTTGGGACGTCGAGCTATACAAATTTTTCTTCCATGAGCTATGATAAGATGTGAACCATTTACCCAATCCTTCTCAGGCAATAATTCTTTTAATTTAATTTCAATTTTATCCGGATCATCGGATTTGATAAAGCCAAGGAGGTTTGACAATCTCTTTACATGAGTATCGACTGCTATAGCAGGAATGCCATAAGCATTACCTACCACCACGGAAGCTGTTTTCCTTCCTACTCCGGGCAATGCATTTAACTCTTCAAAAGTCTTAGGCATTTTTCCATTATACTTTTCCATCAAAACCGCGCAGGAGTTTTTTATGCTTCGTGCTTTAGCGCGGAAAAATCCGGAAGAATGGATATCCTCTTCAAGCTCTTCGTTAGGAACATTGACATAATCTTTGGGAGATTTATATTTCTTAAAGAGTTTAGGCGTAATTTTATTTATCTGCACATCAGTAGTCTGGGCAGATAAAATAGTAGCAATCAAAAGCTCAAAGGCATTAGTAAATTCCAATGCGCTTTTTACAACCGGATATTCTTTCTTCAGAAGGGAAAAAATCTTTTTAGCTCTTTCCTTTTCATTTTTTAACATTATCTTTATTAAAACTGGGATGTTTTATGAATAACCGTTCAACCGGTTTGTTATTTATTATATGGCTCTGGATTATTTCTTCAACATCATCCACTGTAACCCCGCCATACCAAATCTGTTCGGGATAAACTACAACAGAAGCTCCAAATTCACAAGCATCCAGGCATCCTGAAGTATTGGCACGCACAGTAGATTTTAGTCCCAACTGTTTTATCCGCTCTGCAAATTTAACTTTTATTTCCGATCCGCCTTTATCGAAGCAACAGCCCCGGGGGTCGTCTTTAGGTCTTTTGTTTTCGCAGATAAAAATATGTTTCTCGTATCTTTTCATTTTAATAATAAATTTAGATAGTGTTTATACAGTAAAAATAGGAATTTAATTATTAAAAGTATTTTTCTTTATCTTTATGATAAATATTAAATATAAACTTTTAAAATATACTCATGAACCAACCGGAATTATTTTCAAGCGAACAAGACAATTCTTTAGTAGAATTCAATGAATCATTCTACCGGGATATAGAATTTAAGAATGTAAAGTACCGCGAGAAGATGATAAAGGATACTGAGTTTTATAATTGCACTTTTCTTCTATGTGATTTCAGCAAAAGTAAATTCTTTAATTGTGAATTTGAAAAATGTTCATTTATTTCCAGCGATTTAAGTCTTATCAAACCAGATGGCTCTAAGTTCGTAGATGTTTCATTTAACAAATCAAAACTTATTGGTGTAAACTGGACTTTAATTAAAGCCCTAAGCGCTCCTTCAAAGTTTAATTTTTATGAATGCAAGATTGACAATAGTTCATTTCAGGGATTAAACCTACAGGGAATTAAGTTTATTGATTGCTCGGCACATGATGTTGATTTCTATGAAACTGATTTATCAAAGAGCGATTTTAAATCTACGGATCTGTTAAAGAGCAGATTTGTAAACACAAATCTCTATTCAGCTGATTTATCTAAAGCAATAAATTATAGTATTGATCCCAGCTTAAATAAATTAAAGAAAACCATTTTCTCATATCCTGAAGTGACCAATCTTTTGAATTACCTTGATATAGTAATAAAGTAAATATTACGCTAATTAGTATCCCGGGAAATAATTTAAAATATCCTCTATAGTATGTAGGCGCGTTTTTGGCAAAAGTGCGAAAAAAATATTCAATTTATTTTTTCGTTGTGTTCCATATCACGCAAATGATCCCTATTCTATTATTTCTTGCCTTTTTATATCATCATAGAACTGTGCAAAACTGACCATCATATAGGGGTAGAGCCATAAAAACCCGATACCTATAGTCAGGATACACAATAAAATCCAGCCCAAGAAGCGGAAGCAAAGACAAAACAATTTCCATTTATTACCACGCATCATTTCTTTGCTTTTAGTAATTGCATCCAAAGAACCGATCGAATCATCTTCGGCAATGATAAAATATGTCATTGAGTATGATAATGCCGCAATAATTCCAGGTACGATAAGAAGTAACATCCAGAGTATTGTAAAAATAGCTTTTAGAATATATGCACCTAACCCGACACTAAACTTCTGGAAACCCTCAAATATTTGTGCAAGTTGAGAATCCTGTTTTCTGGAAACAGACAATGTGAATATTGCCAGACCGATGGACATAGGACCTCCGATGAGGATTGCAATAATCCAACCAGCACCAGGGATTAATGCGATGGGAATCATTATCACTGTAAACACGACAAATGTTCCAATCGCCAGTCCCCATTTATCCCTAAGGGACTCACGTGCCTGAGCCATTAAAATTCTGTTTTCGGTAGTAGATAAAGTTAACATTGTTGTTCCTTTATGTTTTAGTTAAAAGTGCCAAATCTACTCACGTTTAGGCAACCATTGCAATAGATTTGAGTTAACTTAATCGATATTTATATAAATTTCAATAATTATGAAGCAATGGGGATTAATTTTCTTTGCTTTTGGAACGGTGTTTTGTAATGACAATGCATGAGTTATTTTACAGAAGATGATGTTATTGAAGTAAGTTAAGAAATATTCATTAGTTAAGGTTCGTATCTTCAAGGTATGGGCCTTTTTTTATCCGTTATTTTATCCCTTTTATAGGTTTGGGATGTGTTTTGCATGTGTATACAGTCACAGATTTATTTACTTTTTTACTTCAAACGACTAATTTACAGGTAAAATCTACTGAATCCATCATCTCTTTTAATATTTTTAAGCTAAAATAGCCATTTATTATATGGTATGTATTTTGAAAATATATAGCTTTTAGAAAAAATATTTGACAACATTAAAGGAACAACAGGTAAGAATCATGAGAGCTATTTTCTATTTATTCGCAACACTAATCATCGCATTTATTTTTACAGATACAATAAGTGCATCTACACATCCTGCTAAAGGCAACAGAACACTAGGATTAAGCATAGCAGAAATAATCAACTTAGACAAGGTAGTGGCTGTAAAATTTACAAGTCCTTATAATGGCAGCCAGTTATATGTTTATGCAGGCACCTTTGATGGTACTAAAGATGGAAACGACGCTAAATTTTATTGTGTTGACATATCACATGAACTGTATTTTTGGAGCTCGGACCCAACTACATACACGGATTCCGGGTATACATCTTCTAAGATTACATATATCTTAAATAATTATTACCCTTATAACAATTTCCCATATACCGGATCGTTAACTGCCGTAGAAAGAGAAGCCGCAGCTGTGCAGTTTGCACTCTGGCATTTCAGCGATTCTGTAGATGTTACTACACTCCTAGATAACCCTGATATTTTAGCAAGAGCACAGCAAATAATAGCTGATGCAAATTCCAACGCTAGAAATCTTTTAGCAAGCGCATCCCTGACAATCACTCCTACCGGCATTCCCAGTGAATTTTATGTTACTGCTTTGGATCAAAATGATAATCCTATTGCCGGAGTAACCGTAACCCTAACAAGTCCGACCGGTAAATTAAGCAGGAGTTCAGCAATTACCGGCTCTAATGGCAACACCCCTGTTATGACAGTAACAGTAGGAGCGGACTATCAAGCGGTAATAACAGCATCAGCAAATGTAACCGTACGTTTGGGCACAACATATGTACGGTCTATTCAGCCTGCTAATTACCAAAAACTTGTTCTTGCAACCCCCACTACCCTTTTTGAACAAGCCTCGTATACATTTCAGGGTCTTTTACCTGTTGAACTTTTTACTTTTACCTCAAATATAGATGGAAGGAATATTCAGCTTAATTGGGAAACAAAGACAGAAAAGAACAGTTATAGATTTGACATCGAAAGAGGGACCTCGAGTTTGAACTGGGAATCAATTGGTTCAGTTAAAGCTGCGGTATTAAGCAATTCTCCCAGAGATTATTCTTTTACAGATAAGAACCTTCAGGCGGGCAAATATCTATACAGACTTAAGATGATTGATAATGACGGTACTTTTAAATACAGTAATTTAGTTGAGACTGAAGTTACAACTCCAAAGAATTTCGAGCTAAGTCAAAATTATCCTAATCCTTTTAATCCCACAACAAAGATAGATTACTTGTTACCTGTAGATGCAAAAGTGATCTTGGAAGTTTACAATATAGCAGGTCAGAAAGTATCTGAACTGGTAAACCAGGAACAGTCAGCAGGATATTACAGTGTTGATTTCGGAGGATCTAATTTATCATCGGGAGTTTATATTTACCGCATAGCTGCAAGTGATAAAGCAACAGGAAATAATTTTTCCTCAACTAAGAAGATGATGTTATTGAAATAACTTAAGAAATATCCATTATTTAAGGTTCGTATCTTCTTAGGTACGAACCTTTTTTTTTGCCTATTAAATGAGTTTGTTATGCACAGGTTACAGCGCTTGCGGAATTCGAACCCGTGGACCCTGCCTTGAGGGGCGACGTCATAAGCCGCAAGACGAACGCGCCTAAATGGTTTTATTGCCTCACCAGGACTCAAACCTCATGAAAAGTTCTTATTTTGCAATTTTTTCAAAGAAATAATAATTTTTGCAAGGTGTTTGGTAATGTTAATGCATGAATTATTTGACAAAAGTATTTTTTGATCTTGAATTGATTTTGTCCTTTTTGTACAAAATGCCTTGACAATGGTTAGGGTATTCATTTAATTTATAATTGTTTGAATTAGATATGTTCAGATGGGAATTTTTATAAGTTAAAACTATTCACTATTCGCAAAGAAAGTATATTCCCGGGTTAAATTTATTAATAAATTAATTTGGAGTAACTATAACTTTATCTACAACTTCATTTCTTTAATACAATAATTCTATTATTAAAAATTTAATGTTAGAGAACCAGTAATGGGAGGAAATTCCGTGCTATTATGTGTGTGATTTATTGGAAATGAAGTAACGACTGAGAAAGCAACAAATAATAATTTTTTTTCTGGAACATTTATTTTGAAAGAAGGACTATTTTTCTAAACTTATAAATTAAAAGGTAAACATTATGAAAAAGTTATTTACAATTGTTCTAATTGTACTGACCGGGTACTCTTTTTTGCAGGGGGCTACACTTAATGTCCCTTCTGGTTATTCAACAATTCAGGCTGCAGTGACTGCTTCAAATCCTGGAGATATTATTAATATTGCTTCAGGTACTATTGTCTTAACAGAACAAGTTAGTGTTAACAAAGCAAATCTAACAATTCAGGGGCAGGGCTCAGGGTCTACAATATTACAGGTCTCCAAGTTCTCCGGAACAAACTACGGATTTCTTGTGACCGCATCCGGTGTAACAATCAGGGAACTGCAGATTCAGAAAACAGATAAAACAGGTGAAAACGACATTGTTGGCGTACAGGGAAGTAACTTTACATTTCAGAATAATATTGTTCAAGGCCAATTTGTTGTTCCTGACGGAGATGTTTCAAGAGCCCTTGAGGTATCGGGAGGTCTAACTGGTATATTAATAGATGGAAATAAATTATTTAATCTAAGACAGCCGGGCTATTTAAATCCGAGTACTATTACAATATCAAATAATCTTGTGTATGGAACGAAGGGATGGGTTATTGCTGGAGCCAATGTTACTTTTACAGGGAACCAATGGGCTACCGGAGCCCAGGCTAAAAACTATTGGGATATAGCAATTCTTGTCGGAACAAATGCTTTATATTATCCAAATCTTATCACTTTAAGCAATGCAAATTTTGGTGCTATGATCGAGGATGGAAGACTTGATCCTGCTCCTCGCTCACACAATATTACATTTGTCAATGCATCTTCTTCCGGTGATGGAAGCCCTCTTAATCCTTTCCAAACAATTGCAGCGGCAATTGCAGCAACAGTAGCCGGAGGAACAGTGAATGTATCAGCTGGAATATATAATGAACACAACATTAATATTAATAACGCACTTACATTGAATGGTGCCAATAAGGATGTACCTTCAGGCAGCCGAGGATCTGAGTCCAGGATTCAGGATATTCTTCCAGGTACTGGATCAGCTTTAATTAATACTTTGTCAGATGGTATTACTATTAATGGGTTCGAGCTAACTGCACCCATGGCAAATAATGCAATCTATTGCGGAGAAAACGGGCCAAGCAATTTGAATATCAAATTCAATTACTTCCATGATATTACAACTTCAAGGGGTTCCGGAACAGGTTATGCAATTAATTACAGAGTTAATGCTCCAAGTACAACCAATGTTAACATTTCTGACAATATTTTCAACGAAGTATTCAATACTACAAGCCTTAAAGGCAGTGCTGCAATTTGGCTTGGGCAAAGTACTGCTAATGGTACAGTAAGTAACCTGACCATTGAAAGAAACACGATCAGTAACGTAAAATCAGGAACCGGCCAGGATGCATCCGGGATATATATTGGTGTAGCCTGGGGTACAGGAACCGGTAAAGTTCAGAGCCCTGTTATTGGCAATAATACAATTACCGATATCCAAGGAGGTGTTGCCTATGCAATTCAATTATCAGGTAAGACCCCTGGTGCTGTTGTCAGTAATAATATTGTAAATAATATCATTAATTTATCATCTCCATCCACCGCAGCTTTTGGTGTTGCAATACCATCCACAAATACTGGTTCTGCTACAATAAGTGTAAATAACAATAGCTTTACAAATGTATTATATGGAATTGTAAATGGTACTGTAAATACAGTTGATGCCACATACAACTGGTGGGGAGACGCATCAGGACCATATGACCCCAAGACTACACCTAATACACCGAATTATAATAACCCTCTTGGTCTTGGAAGTGCAGTAACTCCATATGTTGCATACAATCCCTGGTATAATGATGCTAGCCTTCCAGTTGAACTTTCTTCTTTTACTTCTGTCATAAATGGAAGGAATGTTCAGCTTAGCTGGGGAACAAAGACAGAAAAGAACAGCAATAAATTTGATGTCGAAAAAATGAACACTGCTATTGGTTCAAGTTGGGTAAATGTTGGGTCCGTAAAAGCTGCTGTATTAAGCAATTCTCCTAAACAGTATTCTTTTACAGATAAAAACCTACAGGCGGGAAAATATCAATACAGACTTAAAATGATTGATAATGACGGTTCTTTTGAATACAGCAAGATAGTTGAAACTGAAGTTGCAACACCTAAGAATTTTGAGCTCAGTCAAAATTATCCAAACCCCTTCAATCCTTCAACCAGGATAGATTATCAGGTACCTGTAGACGCAAAGGTAATATTGGAAGTTTACAATATTGCAGGGCAGAAAGTATCTGAATTGGTAAATCAAGAACAATCAGCAGGATATTATACTGTTGATTTCGGATCCTCTAAATTATCTTCAGGAGTTTATATTTACCGCATAGTTGCAAGTGATAAGGCAACAGGGAATAATTTCTCATCAATTAAGAAGATGATGTTATTGAAGTAGTCTAAGTAATTGATCGTTATTAAGGTTCGTATCTTCTTAGGTACGGACCCTTTATATGCCCGCACAATTGTTGTGCCGAAATAAAGCTATCGATATTCAATTATAAGGAGGCATTATGAAAAAACTTGGATTACTATGTTCGGTACTATTAGTAATTTCCTTTAACACTGCATTTGGGACATCTCCTTATGTTATGTCTACTGGAGATTATTCTGAAAATTTTTCTACTATAGCTACCTGGGCAGCAAATTTTGCTTCTCCTTCAAATGCAACATACTGGTCATCTGTAGATATTAATGCTTCAGGAACTATTCCTGATGGAATAAAAACTACTACAAGTACCGCAACATTTTCTACTGGTACTACAACAGGCGTTCAACTAGGCACACAGAACCTTGTATTCCTTACTACAGGTGGTACTAATAATACTGCCGCCATTGCTGTTGACCTTTCACTTGATTTTACAGGGCGAACTGCTGGTACAATGGCATTTAATTACACCGAAATCAATAATGGGACAGGAAATAGAGTTGCTTCCTTATATCTCTATACCAGTACTGACGGCGGTGCAAGTTGGTCCGGTTTTTTAAATTGGAATGCAAATAATAACAGTAATAGTTCTGGGATTCAATATGGTATGCCACTTCCATCAGGTTTCGACGGTAATAGCAATGCACGAATAAGATTTTATGAATTTAATGGAGCTGGCGGTTCAACGGGATCAACCAGACCAAAAATAAGCATTGATGATATCGTTGTAACTAGTTTTCCATACTATACCTGGATTGGCGGTATATCGGGAGACTGGACCATACCGACAAATTGGTATCCTACACGTTCTACTCCAGAGACTAATGATGTTTTAATTTTTGACTGTGGCGGACCAGTAACTGCAACAAATATACCAGCAGAGACTATCGGTCAATTACATGTATCAGGTAATACTACTGTAAGTTTAGGCGGGGGTCCAATTACATTAACAACAGGAATATTAAGATTAATCAGCGGAACTATTGCATTAGGCAGTAATAATCTTAATGTAAGCGGCTCAATTTCAGGCGGAAGTTCTTCCAGCTATGTTGTTACTAATGGAGCCGGTGGACTAATACAGCCTGG
This sequence comes from Ignavibacteriales bacterium, assembly GCA_003141435.1. Classification (GTDB taxonomy): domain Bacteria; phylum Bacteroidota; class Ignavibacteria; order Ignavibacteriales; family Ignavibacteriaceae; genus Fen-1301. The sequence goes on along the minus strand of PLLW01000065.1, from coordinate 14,589 downwards.
CGGCACTAGTTTTGGTGATGTTACTTTCCCGGTTGGTACAAATACTTATTCACCTTTAGTTTTAAGTGACTACTTAGGATCTGAGGATGATATTTTTACCGTAAGTGTAAAAAACAGTTTTGATTATGCTCCATATTCTCCCGAAGTTGTAAATAAACAATGGAAAATAGCCGAGGCTGTACCGGGTGGTTCAGATGCAATAATAACATTGCAATGGAATACTGTTGATGAAACCGGCACATATAACGGTTTTGTAAGAACAAATGACGTTTATATCGGAAGGTATAATGGTCCCCTTTGGGAACAGACCCTCGCTTCCTACACAGATTTAGGTGGCGGAGTATATACAGCATCTGCCGGCAGTTTTACACAGTTCTCTCTATTTGGAGTGGGTAATAATAATGCATTGCCTGTAGAACTTTCATCTTTTACTACAAATGTAAATGGAAGGAATGTTCAGCTTAGCTGGGAAACAAAGACAGAAAAGAACAGCGATAAATTTGACATCGAAAAAATGAACTCTGCTATTGGTTCAAGTTGGATAAATGTTGGGTCTGTAAAAGCTGCTGTATTAAGCAATTCTCCAAAAGAGTATTCTTTCACAGATAAGAACCTTCAATCAGGTAAATATCAGTACAGACTTAAAATGATTGACAATGATGGTTCTTTTGCATACAGCAGTGTAGAGGCAGCCGAAGTTGCAATACCAAAAGACTTTGCTGTAAGCCAGAACTATCCGAATCCTTTTAATCCATCAACCAAGATAGATTATCAGATACCTGTAGATTCAAAAGTAATAATGGAAGTTTACAATATTGCAGGACAGAAAGTATCTGATTTGGTAAATAAGGAACAATCAGCAGGATATTATAGTGTTGATTTCGGAGCTTCTAAGTTATCTTCGGGAGTATATATTTACCGCATAGTTGCGAGTGATAAGGCATCAGGAAATAATTTCTCCTCAATTAAGAAGATGATGTTATTGAAATAAATTAAGAAATGTTTATTCGGACAATCTTAACGAAGTAATAAGACCCACAATGCTGCCGAGGGTAGTTCTCCAGGACCATCGATAATTTGGCGGACACCATCAGTTGTCCAAATTTTATTATACTGCGCATCTTTTATATCACCATTTTTAACTTCTGCAATTTTATTAGAATGTGCATCTTTAATAGTGTGACCAACGATCTCACCCACTTTATTAGAGTGTGCATCTTTAATAATTTTGCCCTCAATTTCACCAATTCTATTACCGAATCGACTCTTAAGACATTTTCCATCGAATGTGTAGGCTGCCATTATCGTTCTCCTTACTTTATAAAGAATAGATTGATTAAAGTTTGCCGGAAGTATTGCTTAGACAAGTAAGTTTCCTTTCCAGTCAGATTTCAATATGAAATTATAAAGAGAAGATAATTAACACAATCGATCCAAAGGATGAAAAAGGAATTAATCCTTCGTATAGAGAACCTAATGTGAATAAGTATTTTCTGATGTGCCTTGCCTTGAGAGGATGGTGTCCCAAGTCACTAGACAAACGCGTATTTAGTCTTGTTGTCTCACGAGGGCTCAGACCTCATAAAAAACCCTTATTTTGAACCCTTTTCAAAGAAATAATAATTTTTACAACGTGTTTAATAATGATAATAAACGAGTGTGGGTATTAAATACATTGAATTTAATTAGAATTTTAATTTATTTGACCATATGGAATAAATATGTACCGATGGGAATTGAATAAGCCAAAATCATTCACTATTAGAGTGAAAAGAATATTTCCAGACGAAATTTAGTTGTGACCTAAGTTGTACAATTTTATTTGCAATTTCATTATTTTTGAACTTATAGATTAAATAGAAAATATGACGAAAAAATTATTTGTAATTGCTCTAATTGTTCTGAGCGGATATTCTTTCTTGCAGGCGACTACACTTTATGTTCCCGCAACTTATCCCACAATTCAGGCAGCGGTGGCTGTTTCGGTTAATGGTGATTTAATCCAAATCGCTAATGGTTCATATAATCTCACATCAACATTAAATTTAGATCACGAAATAACAATAATCGGAGAAAGTGAAGCCGGGGTAATAATAAACGCTACCGGAACACCTTCAGGCGATTGTGCAATAAATCTGAATAAATCGAATACATCGCTCAGCAATTTAACAATATTACCGAATGGGACTGACGGTGGTTATCCGATTCACGTCGGCGATGATATGGGATATGCTGTAATTTACAATGTTTCTCTCAGTCATATTACAATTGACAATGCCTGGTGGACTGCGTTTGATTTTAATGGAGTTACGAATCTTGCCTTAAGTTATCTGACGGCAACCAATTCAGGATACGGAAACGGAATACAGGTAAGCGGATGCACAAATGTTACAGTTAACCATATTACTACCAGCAATAATGCCTTAGGCGGTTTTGCCGTATATGTGTCAAAGGAATCTCCAGAAGGTGTCGGCAGGGGTTCTGATAATGTAAATATAGATGGGACTTCCTGTTCATTTTCAGAACTAGCTAAAATTTATTATAAAAATGAGAATGGTTTTTTTAATACTAATATCAGTGCTACAGGATTTGATTATTTAGTAAAAAATATCAACTATGCAGGTTATGTTTGGTATCAGAGAGATATGACTAAAGCTTTAATTTTTGCAGGAGCACCACCCTTTTACAATTCTTCTGTTAAACAAATCTCTACTGGACAGTATTGGGTCAGCCCAGGAGTAAACATACAAGCCGCAGTAAATGCTGCAGCTTCCGGTGATATTATTAATGTAGCAGCGGGTACGTATGACGGCTTTTCGATTGTTGGTAAAAGCAATCTGACTATACAAGGGGCGGGTGTTGGTAGTACAATTATCAATCCGACTACACTTATTACAACAGATATGGGTCATAAATATACAAATCCTTATAGTGCTTTTGTATTTGTTAATAATTCGACAAACATAATAATTAAGACAATGACAATTGAAAGCAATTTAGTAACGCCTGGTTCTTCGGGAGGTGGCGATGCGATTGTTTTTTGGAATGCTTCTACCGGGCAGATTAATAATTCTGAAGTAAAGGGAATGTATACAATTAGTGGTATGCAAACCGGGCAGGGCATTGCAGTTGATGCCGGCAGCGGTCAGATAACAGCTTTAGCTGTAACTAATACTGCAATCAACGGCTTTCAAGAAAATGGAATTGATGCTGTTGATGGAAACGGAAGTACAAGTAATGCGGGAACTATCACTTTAACAGTTAACGGATGTACAATAACCGGTGCAGGACCAACGGCAGCTATCACTCAGAATGGGGTTTTGGTTTGGAAAAGAGGGGGCGGATCAGTAACCGGGAGTGTAGATTTAACGACATTTGCAAATCTTTGGTATAGTCCAAGTGGGGATACTGCATGTGGTGTATTGGCATACGATGATATTTCCATTCACAATAGTTTTTTTAACAGCGTACAAATTGGAGTTAAAAATAATACAAGCCCTGTTGTGATAATTGATGCAACAGAAAATTGGTGGGGTGATCCAACTGGTCCTTATAATGCTAGTTCAAATATTTCGGGCAAAGGTGTGGTAGTTTCAGATAATGTACTCTTTATGCCTACGATTGCTGTTGCCCTTCCTGTTGAACTTTCTTCATTTACTTCGATCACAAATGGAAGGAATGTTCAACTTAACTGGGAAACAAAGACAGAAAAGAACAGCGATAAATTTGTTATCGAAAGAGAAGTATCCGGTGCTAACTGGGAAGCAATTGGTTCAGTTAAAGCAGCTGTATTAAGCAATTCTCCTAAACAGTATTCTTTTACAGATAATAACCTTCAGTCAGGCAAATATCAATACAGACTTAAAATGGTAGACAATGATGGATCATTCTCCTACAGCAGTATAGAGGCAGCTGAAGTTACAGTACCTCATGGCTTTGCAGTAAGCCAGAACTATCCAAATCCTTTTAATCCATCAACAAAGATAGATTACCAGGTACCTGTAGATGCAAAAGTTGTTATGGAAGTTTACAATATTGCGGGACAGAAAGTATTTGAGTTGGTAAATCAGGAACAGTCAGCAGGATATTACACCGTAGATTTTGGAGCATCCAAGTTATCCTCGGGTGTTTACATTTACCGTATAGTTGCAAACGACAAAGCAACAGGAAATAATTTCTCCTCAATTAAGAAGATGATGCTTCTTAAGTANNTCAACAAAGATAGATTACCAGGTGCCTGTTGACGCAAAGGTAATATTGGAAGTTTACAATATTGCAGGTCAGAAAGTAGTTGAATTGGTAAATAAGGAACAATCAGCAGGATATTATACTGTTGATTTCGGAGCTTCTAATTTATCATCAGGAGTTTACATTTACCGTTTAGCGGCAAGTAATAAAGCAACAGGAATTAATTTTTCTTCGATTAAGAAGATGATGTTGTTGAAGTAAATTAAGTGATTGTTCGTTACAAAGGTTCGTATCTTCTTAGGCGAGGACCTTTTTTTATTCCGCATAAGGTAATAAATGTAGTTTTGGGTGATAACAAGACAGATAAAAATATTATAATTAGATTATTTTATCTATTAAAATAATTAATATTCGTTTTGACTTGATGTTTATAAAAATCAAAGTAGTTGTCTTATGAAAAAATTTAGTTTACTTTTAATGTTCTTGTTCCTGTCCGTCAGCTTTTCTAACTTTACTTTCTCAAGTACAGTATATACAACCGGTTTTGGTAGTGGAATTAATAATCTAACATGGATAAATCCATATAGTGGCAATCCGGAAACAGCCTTTACTGGCACTGTGAATGGTACTTTAGACGGCAACCCAGCCATATTTTATTGTATTGATATTAATCATTATGTTTATTTGGGCGATGGAGTTTCATATACGGATAATGGAAATACAATCGCTAAAATTACGTACATCTTAAATAACTATTATCCTTTTATCTCTTACGCGTATACAGGATCATTAGCAACTGTAGATAGCGAAGCTGCAGCTATACAGATGGCAATCTGGCATTTCAGTGATGGTTTAGATGTTAATACCTGTGATCAACCTAATATTGCGGCAAGGGCATGGCAAATAATAACTGATGCAAATGCAAATACCGGAAATCTTGTAACAAATGCATCTCTCGAAATCACTCCTACGGGCAATACTGATGAATTTTATGTTACTGCACTGGATCAAAACAATAATCCTCTTTCCGGAGTAACAATAACTTTAACAAGTTCAACCGGTACATTAAGCAGTGGTTCAGCAATAACTGGTCCTGATGGCAATACTCCTGTTTTAACTGTAACACTTCTCCCGGACTATACTGCTGAAATAACTGCATCTGCAAGTATAACTGTACATCAGGGGCTACAATATAAACGGTCCATTGATCCTGATAATTATCAAAAACTTGTTTTTGCAACCCCTATTACTCTTCTTAAACAAGTTACTTTTAACTTTGATGCTCCATTACCTGTTGAACTTTCTTCTTTTACTTCATCTGTAAGTGGAAGAAATGTTCAGCTTAACTGGGAAACCAAGACAGAGAAGAACAGCAATAAATTTAACATCGAAAAAATGAACTCTGCAATTGGTGCTAATTGGGAATCAATCGGTTCTGTTAAAGCTGCAGTTTTAAGCAATTCACCAAAGAATTACACATATACAGATACCAAACTACAATCAGGCAAATATCAATACAGACTTAAGATGATTGACAATGATGGTTCATTCTCATACAGCAGCGTAGAGGCAGGCGAAGTTGCAATACCAAAAGACTTTGCAGTAAGCCAGAACTATCCGAATCCTTTTAATCCATCGACAAAGATAGATTACCAAGTACCAGTAGATGCAAAAGTTATTTTGGAAGTTTACAATATTGCAGGACAGAAAGTAGTTGAATTAGTAAATCAGGAACAGTCAGCAGGATATTATACTGTAGATTTTGGTTCTACTAAATTATCCTCAGGAGTTTACATTTACCGTTTAGCTGCAAGTGACAAAGCGACTGGAAATAATTTCAGTTCAATTAAGAAGATGATGTTACTGAAATAAATTATGTAATTGTTAGTTACTAAGGTTCGCATCTTTTTAGGTACGGACCTTTTTTATATCTGTTGAAAAGTTTAATCAATATTTGATTGAACAGACTATTTGTCCTTGATGCAACGGACACTGAATCCATAGACCTTATAATCTTGGCCCAAATATATACTACTACCATCGTAGCTCGGGGTCATGCCGTATGCGTAAGCCGCATCGCTCTTTTTAGAACTCCAAAAGTAAGTTGTGGAACCTAAAGGGTAAAAATATCCATAATGGCTACGATAGCCCGCCAACAAGGCTGAAAAACCGCTGGTATTTATACCTGCGCCATCGCCTGTTCCCTGTCCGATTGCCTTTAATGTATTGCCATCATTGTTTACAGCTGCAACTAATATTTGAAATTCTTCATACGTTGGTATGTGCCAGCCATTTGGACATATTCCTTTGCTTCCCTGTTTAGTTGCATACTGCATAGCTTCATCCCATTGGTATAATCCACCGAATTTTTTACAATTTGCAGTATCGTCATTATAACAATATTTTTCTATTTTGCGATTATTGCTCTGAGCTTTCTTCCCTTTTATCATTATTCCAACATCAAGGTTTTCTTTTAACCAGCATTGATCGCCAATTGCAACAGTATGATATATTTTTCCAGCATAGTCAACTGTTGGAATCCCGGGACATGGTTTCTGCGCATAACAGGTTAAATAAAGTAACAGGACTAAGTAAATTTGTTTCATGTGTTCATTATTATATTTTAATATTCTAAAATAATCCTTTTTAGAATCATAAGTTCAATTTTTTCTTCATTTTCTCTGTTAAATGAGAGCTGCCAGGGGAATAATGGTCTTGAGATATCTCCCTCAATAAATTCAGTATTTCCTTTATTATTATTATAAATGCTTATTCAAACTTAAATTTATTCTGTTTAAAAGTCTATCAAGTCTAAACTGACTTTAATAGTCATATTATTTAAGATATCTCTCCCCAACGATAAGCCAACCATTCACGAACTTGTTAATAGCAAAAGTATAATGGCATGGATTACTCCTTTTATGATATAATTAATACTTCAATAAGAATTTCAAAATACAATAAGCAATACTATATAATTATCTTTGAAAAATGTGGGAATTTGGCTGGATGTTGTTGGGGAGACACGGTTTGTAGCGCGTACGGGATTCGAACCCGTGGTCTCCGCCTTGAGAGGGCGGCGTCCTAAGCCACTAGACGAACGCGCCTATATAGTTTTGTTGCCTCACTAGGGCTCGAACCTAGACTCTTCAGAGCCAGAATCTGACGTGTTGCCAATTACACCATGAGGCAGAGGCGTAAAATTAAGGATACGGTGTTAATTTTCCAAAAAACATCCCATTTTACTGAACGTTTTACTGAACACTCTTTTTACTTGAAATATTCTAAGAACAGAAGGAATAAACATCATGAAACATTCTTTTCTGTTCAAAAGAGGTAAATACTATTCTCTTGAGTATTTTGATGAAAGAGAGAGCCGGATTAGGAGAATTTCTACTGGGGAAAGTAAAAAAAGCGAAGCCCTTCAATTCGTTTCCAGATTCCAAGAATCAAGAGAGATACAGCAGCAATTTAAGTATATATCATTATCAGATTTTATTCAAAGGTATAAAGATTATTTAGCGGCTAATTTCAGCAAAAAGTATTTAGCAACAATAAGCATACATCTAAGAAGATTTGCTGAAAATATTGGAGATAAACCTTTATCCGATATCCGCATGAATGATGTTGAATTATTCCTGACCGGAATTGCGGGAGAAAGTAAGGTTAAATCAAAAAAATATTATGTTAGTTTGAACTCCTTATTCAATAAAGCTGTTCAATGGGATTATATTCCTATAAATCCGGTTTCAAAAATAATCCCCCCTAAAATACCCAAGAACAATCCCCTGTTTATTGATGAAACAGAATTACAACAGATTATAGAAAAAGAATCAAATCAGGACTTGAAGAATATTTATTTAGTTCTATTCCATACCGGAATGAGATTAGGAGAACTTATTAACTTAAAATGGAATCAGGTTTCCTTCAATGACAAGATAATCAGATTAACTAATAGTGAAGATTTCACCACTAAGGGAAAGAGGGAAAGAACAATTCCCATTAATGACAACTTAGTCAAGGTATTTACTGAAAGATATCCAAAAGTAATAAACATTAATCAACTCAACTATGTATTTAATAAACATGGAATAAAATACTCTGGAGACTATATTTCAAAATCATTCAAGAAAATAGTTATAGGTTGTGAGAATATTAATCATGAAATTCACATGCACAGCTTGAGGCACTCGTTTGCAACTCACTTAGTAAAAAAAGGTGTTAGTCTTTATATTATAAAAGAACTCTTAGGTCATCAGGATTATAAAACCACTTTAATTTATTCGCATTTGACAACTGATGACTTGAGAGAAGCTGTTAAGACGTTAGAAGGTTAAAAGATGCCTATAATTTCCGTTTATACGCATAGAAACGCCCTTACAAGGGCTTTAATCGGAGGTTTGACTAAATATATGATCTCTTGTGTCAATATGTTTTATTAAACAAATTATACTTAATTTAAGTTCAGTTCTTAAATATAAACTTCGTAATAATATGCAAAATATAAGTTTAATAATCCCTTCGTTTGTGTCTCCTTCGGGAGAGGCTCGGGCACGAGTTACGAACACAGACAAGGGATTTTTTATTTAATGATATGGAAAAAACAAGTGCCTTAACGCTAAAATCTGAGTTAGGAATTACTCATACTCTTTTATCCTTTGATAAAAAAGACCCTTTCGAGTTTGACCGCAAACATTTACTTAATATGTTATCAAAAGATGAATTGCATAAGATAGAACAGTATTTCAATAAATATTTTAACCTGTTAATGAATAACAGTTTTTACATAGCCGCAAAAGATTTATTAAAAAAATTTCGTAGAGAGTTAGAATCAAAATATTATAGGGAAGTTTATAATTGCCTAATCCAAGATAAATATGTATTTCTGAATAAGAAAAGGAATAGATTACTTAGAAACAGTTTTATTGAAATGGCAATTCACCAAATATTTTTTTATTCGGATTTATCAATTGCTATGATTACAGAAGAACCTAAAAATGTAAAAGACCTTGTTATTATATTTGAGAGTTATTCAAGAAGAAAAACTAAAGACAAAGCGCCAAGGTTAAGCACTGAAAAGGTCAAGTATAAGTTAAAAGTCATTGAAATCTTCATTAGTCATAATACCTATTCTGAACGCAGAGCTTGTAAAGATGTATATGATAATAATGATACTGGGTATAGCGAATTAACCTCATTTGTTGCTTCATTTAGAGCGTGGTATAAAAATTCTGAAAATCAAAAAAAATTCTCTTATATAAATCAATATTTAGAAGAGGTTAAAAAGAGAAATATTTCTAATCAAGTTTGAAGTGTATAATTAGCCCTACTTTTATATAATTAGTATTACTGTTATATAATCAGCCCTGTTTATTTAACCTTCCCTACTTCCATAATATAAGTTTGATATAAGAAATCCGGCGTGCTGTTACACTAACCGGACTTATAATAACAAATATATGGAACAACCAAATGGAAAATGCAAAATCCCTTCCCCTGAATCAAGTCTCATTAAAAACTCTTGATTCCAACATAATCAAAGTCTCTGTTAAACAGAACCACTTCATTGCAGGTAGAATTATTTTATCAAGGAAAATATTTCAATCTGCAAAAAGAGAACCAAAGAATCTTTTTAGGATGTATAATAATTCTCTGGGGATCAACTCCGAGATATTAAATATAGTGATGCCTCATTTCGGAATTGAAATTATTGAAATCCCATATCTTGAAGAAATTTTAAGAACAACCAGTAATAAGTGGATAACAGAAGGAATTGTTTCACGTTATTGCGATACAACTGTTGACAAACAGATTCTTTTACCTCTCTCCAAAATAAATATGGATCATTTGATTCAAAAGAATGATTCCTATATCCCAAAGATTCAGCAATTAAACATGTTTGAGGTGGCATTATGAACCTCAATAATTATTTCATGCTCAACTATAAAAAAGTTTCCGAGTCTAATTTAAGCGAGTGCCGATCATTCAATAATGTAGTTGATAATATATATAACAATTTACCCTTACCGAATAAGGGATATTTAAGAATCCAAAAGATTCAGGCATTAAACGATATTTTATGCAATCTTAAAATTGCTAACGATAATGGAAGAGTATTAGCAGTTTCAAGAAGCAAAAATTATTATAATATACCTTCTCAATATGGCATGGATCATTATTCCTATTATTATTTTATTCCTATAATCGATGCATTAAAAGAAGCAAAATATATTGGGGAAGCTCCTGGATATTATGACAAAGAAGCTGGATCGGGCAAAATCACGAGAATCTGGGCTACACTAAATCTGTTAGAACAGTTATTAAATCCTGTTAAATATAAAACTCTCAATTATAACACACCGATCATATTAAAAGACTGCAACAAACAATTTCAATCATTAAGAGATAGGATAAATAGGTCTGTTAGGCAAATGGAAAATTTTCTTAATGAGTATAACGATTTCATTTCAACAAATAATATTCGGTTTGTTATTTCTTCTGAAAAAATGACTGAAATTAAAAATGCACAAATGATTTTTTTGCCTTCGCTTTTAAATGCCTCCTTTAATATCTATAATCTCATCATTTCAGAGACATATAACCATAGGTATTATACTACTTCTACCCCATTACTAAGTCATTCTTATGTTAAACCTATATATCATAAGGACTTGCATTCCCGAATGTATCGTGTGTTTAATAACTCAAGTTTTAGTTATGGAGGAAGATTTTACGGAGCTGAATATCAGCAGTTAAACGGACAGGACAGAGAGTCAATTTTGATAAATGGGAATAAGACAACGGAAATAGATTTCAAGGGATTACACATTAATATGCTTTATAATAAGCAAAGAAAAGATTATAACGGAGATCCTTATTCAGTTGTAAATAGTAATATGGAAATAAGACCGTTACTTAAGTTGATCGGTTTAATAATTATAAATGCAAAGGATAAAAAATCCTCTATTGATGCAATGAATTATGAATTATGGAAAAATCTGGAATTGAAAAAAATAAAGGAGAAGTATAATCTTTCAATTCAGGAATTGTTTTCAGACTTCGAAAAGAGACATCCTGACATTTCAAATTATTTTAATAGTGGGATTGGATTAAAGCTACAAAACTTAGATTCCAAAATTGCAGAAGATATATTAAAACATTTTACCAGACAGGGGAAACCATGTCTTTGCATACATGATTCTTTCATAGTTGAGGAATCAAACAAAGAGGAATTATCAGAGGTAATGAAAGAAGCATATAAAAAACATCTGGGTTTTCCCGGAAAGATAGAAATAAAATTTTAAGGAATAAATCATGTTAAAAAAAATGGAGAAATGTCTGCATTGTTTTCATAATTGTAAACTGGAGACAGAGACAAATTCTAAACTCCTTTCATGTCCGAAATATTTATCAAAACGCTCCGTGCTTGTTCAAAATATGAAAGGCAAGGGAAATGTATGCCCGGCTAATTATCGTTTGTAGTAGAGAAATTACCCTTTGAATTTGTTAGATTTTTGCACTTTATTTTTACAGTTAAAGAAGTCCGGGGAATGAAAAAGCGGTAATCATAATCCCTTTCTTGCAAGGTTATACCAAAGCCTTTAAGGGGTGCTTCTGAAATCCGTAAACTACCTCCCCTGTTCAATTTGCTTGTCTTGGTGAACTTTCGGGGTGATATTTGTATAAACAATATCAACCCTTATTTTCCCGGTTGTGCTGATATCGATTCCGTCTCTCCATCCTTCCATTATCTGCATCCAGAGTTTTTGGGATTGTGCAGAACCATTCTTTGCTGACAAATAAATAGAAGCAATAACATCAGGAGTTAATGATCTAAGTGGATTCTCTAAGGGTTCAAATTTGAGTTCTTTAACATGGAGTTTTATGGTCTTTAATGACAGGTTTACCTTTTTACTTACCTCCGTTGTTGTGGGGCATCTTTTAAGTGTTTGTAACAGCTCTATATAAGCCTCTTGCAATAATTTCTGATTACTCTCCCAAGTAATATTGCGCTTTTCATCAGTAACCTTTTGGATACCCTTTTTAGCAAAATTCGATTTCATCTTCTTTCCCCTCTTCTTCATCCTCATGCCTTTTTCTAATTTCATTACTGTGTTCTGATAAGTATTTATCAGGATCAAATCCCTCTTGAGTCAATAATTCAAGGGGAATATCAGAATGCCAATAAAACCCTAATGCCCTTTTCTTCCATTCCTCTACTAATTTCAAATACATCTTCTTTTGTTTTTCGTCTGGGTTTCTAACTCTTATGAACATATCAAAGGGCATTATTCTTGCTAAACTACGTTCTGCTCGTCTTCTCGATATTTCATCTTCCCGTGACTCTACTTTTTTTGAAGCCATAAGTTTTCCTCTTTCCTTTATGTTTTTATGATACATCCTTATGATAACTTATGTTATTCTTATAGATTTTTCAAGTTCGTTTAACATTGGGAAAGTCTTTACTTTCCTTTAGAGTATTGTTAAGTTTCACTAAATATCAAACGGTCTTATGATGAATACTCCTTTCATTAAAATTTCCCTTATTATTTTTGTCTTTTTGGCTCTACTCATATCCCTATTTCCCCCTTTTAATTTTGGTAATAGAGTTAAACAATATGACTTCCTCTTTAATGGTTACGATAAATATGTAAGAATAAGTAATAAAACCTATCTTAAAAAATTTTACAGCAAAGATTCCATCGAGGCTTATAAAGAAAAATGGAGTGATAGAGAATTGCAATACGTGAAGACATCTTCTGATTCGTTTTTCACTACAAGAAGATTTTTGTTCTTTAGCCAAAAGAAAAAAAGAGATTGGTTTGCTGATATACTTTACCATTCAAAAAGAATTACTGAAAATGGGGAGAATGATGCTATGTCTAATAAAGTCTACAATGATAAAACCGACTTACGTGCTATAAATTATAATGATGTCAAAACAGATTACAATAAAACTCCCGATGATTGGGATTATAAATACGTAGATATTTTTGATAGTATTAAAAACTGTGATGAATATAGTATTACGGAACCGGTCTACTTATTGCTTGAAAGGAAGATATTATTAGCTGAGCTTTTAGTCGAATATATTTTGGCTGTTTTGATATCCCTAATTTTCGGCTATTTATTTCAAAGATTTTTTCCAGAAAAGAGGTTTAAAGCGGTTATAAAATGAGGCCTATAATTTCCTTAGAATTGTGAGTATGTAAAATGAAAAAAGAAACAATAAGAAAAATACTCTTGTCCGTTTGTTTATTGTTCTGCCTTTTCAGTCTGTTATATCCACCGTATTATGTCCCTGGCGTTGGTAGTAATGAATTTGGCGGGTATCGCCCTCCCGAATATTCAAGACATTTTATTTTAACTCCGGCAAGTGCCGAGGGCAATATTGATACAACTCAATTACTCTGTGAATTAGGCGCATCCCTAACCGCTTTCTCACTGATTAAATTATTGTTGAAATAAGAAAAATAAATTCTCTTTAGTTTACATAATGGTTTGACAATGAGACATTTGTCTCTTATATTACAGATGTCTCTCAATAACAGCTTGAATGATGGAATTAAATATTAAAAACTTAGATATAAAAAAGCTTAGGAAAGTAAGTAGATTTGCTAAGGATAAGGGAATACTGAGAACAAGTATGTATAGGTTATTAGATGAGGATGTTATTGATTATGTTGTCATTGACGGTGTTGTATTTGTAGTCCTGAATAATAAAGCCATAAATTATAAAAAGAGATTTCAAGAATAAGATAAATTAAACTGTCTAATTACCACTGTGAAAAAAGAATTAACATTTGAAAAGAGCCTGAGCGGTTTATTAGGGTGTGGTAACCCTGACAGTTTCCGTTTGGGCTTTTTTCATTTAATTGTTCTTAGAAACATTGAAAGTTTAGAGTTTTAGTGAACAATTCACTGAACAGTAGCTCTAAAATGCTTGTTTTTGGATTAAATTTGCAGGAATCCTTCAGAGCCAGAATCTGACGTGTTGCCAATTACACCATGAGGCAGAGGCGCTAAATTATGCAAACATGCCTAAAATTCCAAACATCTTATGAGTAAAAAATAGTGGGATAATCTTAATGGTGTGTCTGATAAAAAAAGCCTGAAAACTTACGAGATCAGGCTTTTGGGAGGCGCCGGTTGGAGTCGAACCAACGAATAAAGGTTTTGCAGACCTTCGCCTTGGGCCCCTTGGCTACAGCGCCTTATATAAATTAGACTCTGCCATGTCATAATTCTATTATTATATTTTCAAATATTATGCCGCTTGGCGATGTCCGTATAATCGCTAAAATAAGAATAAATTATTTGTCAATTAGAACAGCAAGAAACTTCTGCCTTAAAATGTTACATCCTTTCGAATCAGAGTTTAAATGAAGCTCCCCGCCGCAG
>PLLW01000110.1 GCA_003141435.1 Ignavibacteriales bacterium | reverse complement strand
ATATATAGTTAATTTTATACTCTTAGGAAAAAATTAATAATTTGTAGTTGGGTTTCCTTATTAAACAGAGATTCATAAAGTTAGTGCGGGAGAGTATCTGCGTAACTATTTTATATGCTGTAATATCTATTGCAGTTATTAATTTCGGTTTTAGTACTCCATACATTTCTCAGGTCAATAAATTAATTTGGGTGGATGCATGTTTTAATCTTCTAGATAATAATTATATAAAACATGTTAATGGACCAATAAATCAAACTAACATTGCCAGTTCTAAACCATTAAAAGAGATACAAATCCCTATTGCTGTCCCTCCCGATTCCGGTGGAAATAAAAATTCTCTGAACAATATAAATATTAACTCCGGTTTGAATAGTTCTATTCAGTCCGACACAGGCAAAAACAATAGCAGACAAACCATAAATAGCACAAATTCTTCTGGATTAAATACCATTCCGAATTTTAATAAGAGGGATAGTTCAAAGTCTATTAATAGCAAAGATACCGGATTTGTAAAAAAAGATACTCTTTTTGCTAAAAAGGATACTGTAAAAAAAGATTTGCGAGCACTTGATTCGACTGCTCGAATTAAATATTTCAAATATCAGAGATATGATTCACCTATCGTAGATTATAAAAGGAATAAGATATCGGCCTTCTTTGTAAAACTTTCCGATAATGCAAGGCAGAGAACAGCTAAAATTGATTCCACTGGAAAATTCGTTGAGTTTAGAGAAACTAACGGCGGACAGGAGACTAAAATTCTTCTTAGAATTCCTATTGAAGAATATTTAGATATAATGATCAGGACTAAAAGGAGGGAATCATGGGAGGACCTTGCCTCCCAGTATGAGCTTAAAGACACTAAAAGAGGATTAGGCGAACTGATTAAAGATTTTACAGATTTTGAAATTCCTCTTCCAAGCGTTGGTGTATTAACAATTTTTGGCGCACCAAAGATTAGTTTGAAAATAGGCGGTGCCGTTGATATTCATGGCGCATGGAGAAATACAACTACTGAAGGTGTAACAGCATCTAATCTTGGAAACTCTACGAGTGAACCCGATTTCAAACAAGAAGTTCAGATAAATGTTAACGGTACTATCGGCGATAAACTAAATATTACAGCTGATTGGAATACAGAAAGAACTTTTGAATATGAGAACCAGTTGAAAATAAAATATACTGGTTATGAGGATGAAATTATACAAAGCATCGAAGGTGGTAACGTTTCACTAGAGACCTCTCCTCTTGTTGGCGGTAGCGAGGCTTTGTTTGGTGTTAAAGCTCAACTAAAACTAGGTCCTCTTAATTTAACTGCTCTGGCAAGCCAGAAGAAAGGCGAAGTAAAGGAGGTATCTGTCAGCGGGGGCTCTACCTCCCAGACTTTCCAGCTTCGGGCATATGATTATTCTACGAACCATTATTTCCTGCATGCAGATTATGCAGACACTCTTAGTCTGAATTTATTTAACAAATATTTTGGACATGCCACATCGATAATCGATCCGAGATATAGGGTCGTTGATATTCAGGTCTGGAAATCAATTCAAACTATAGTAGGTAACCGGTCCAGGGAAAGATATGCTAATGCATTTATTAATCTGAATGGCAGGCAAGCCAATGAAAAACCTTACCCAGATTCTATGTATTCAGAAATAAATCCGATTCAGGGTCAAAGCGCAACAGGAAGATTCGTTCTTTTGACAAATGGGGACGATTATATTCTGCATCCGGAAACTGGCTTTATTTCTTTTAAAACACAGGTTAATGATAATGATATTATAGCAGTTGCTTTCAGGCAGGACCAGGGACCCGGCCCCGCTGATGATATTTTTTATGGCGATTTTATTACAGCAAATGATACTGCTGTCATACAAAAGATTGTTCTTAAAATGGTAAAACCCGCATATCTTCAACCGCAATTTACTGACGCATGGAAACTGCAGCTTAAAAATATATACCCTGTCGGAGGAAGAAATATTAAGCAGGAGGGCTTTGATTTCGAGATCAAAAGAGAAACAGAAGGACAGGAGCCCGCAACTAATCTTAATTCAATTAGGTTTTTAACAGCATTTGGATTGGACATTTATGATGCGAGTTTAAATATGAATCCGGATAATATTTTCGACTGGCGCCCAAATATGACAGTTCTTCCCGCAACAGGGGAAATTATTTTCCCTACTCTTCAGCCCTTTGGGAGAAATTTACCGCAAGGATTGGATTCAACTTTCAAGTTTAATGAAATCTATGATACCAGCCAGACTTTTGCAAGGCAGGTTCCGATAAAAGATAAATGGCTCTTAACAGGAAAATATTCCGGTGATGTTTCATCTATATACCAGCTTGGGTTTAATATTGTTGAAAATTCTGTAAAGGTACTATTAAATGGGCGGCAACTTTCCGCTGGTACTGATTATATAGTCGATTATAACGTAGGGCAATTAACTATTCAAAATGATGCTGCTCTTGTTCCTGGTGCAGATCTTAAAATTTCTTTTGAGCAGAACGATCTTTTCCAGCTTGCCTCAAAAACACTTCTCGGATTAAGAGGTATTTTCAATTTTTCAAATAAGACTAAATTAGGCTTTTCCATTCTAAATCTTAATCAGCAGACACTATCTCAAAAAGTTAGAATTGGTGAAGAACCTCTTAATAATACCATTTATGGGGTCGATTTTACAACCGGAGCCGATCTCCCTTTTATTACAAAGGGATTAGATAAAATTATTTCCACTAAAGAGATGTCATCTTTCTCAGTAACCGGAGAATATGCATATATCAAACCTGACCCCAATACAATAAAAAGTACAATTCCTTCTGATCAGGGGAAAAGTATAGCATATATTGATGATTTTGAATCTGCCAAAAAACTCATTCCTGTTGGCGTCTCCTATACTGCATGGAAGGACCTCAGCCCTCCAAGTGCTCTTCCACAATTTTCAAATTTTCAGAATGCTGATAATTATGAAGATTCAATCATGGCTTTCAAAGGGAAAACTTTTTGGTACTCGATTACTCCTTCCCCCGTTAAGGTTCAGGACCTTTGGGGCACCAAAAAAGTAGTAGCTAAGGCAGATGAACAGGTTTCTACACTCGATTATGTTTATATACCAGATACCCCTGGAACTTATGCCGGGTATGGTAAAACTGTAAAACCAACTGATTATACCAATCCAAAAAAAAGCTGGGGGGGCATAATGAAATTGCTGTCATCAACGGCTAATAATTTAGTAGATGAAAATATGGAGTATATTGAATTCTGGGCTAATCCTCACACATACCCTCAAGGCTCAAAATTATATATTGATTTGGGCAGGATTAGTGAAGATGTTATTCCTAATGAAATTCTCGATACTGAGGATAAACCCCCTTATAATGATCTTATTGATCCTGGTGAAGATAATGGTCTGGATGGACTTACTGATGCAGAAGAACAAGTGTTGTATCATAGCACAAAAAGTGATCCTGCCGGCGACGATTTTTCTTTCCAGAATTCAACGAACACAGACAGACCAATAACTGATTTCATTAATATTAATGGAACTGAGGGGAATGCGGTTTTAACTGATATAGGAAGAATTCCTGATTCTGAAGACCTTAACCGTAACGGAAATCTTGATCTTGTTAATTCATATTTCAGGTATGAAGTACCTCTTGATACTGTTGCCGCCACAAATAAATATATTCAGGGAGGGGAAGTAGGGCATGGTTGGTTTCTATATAGGATTCCACTTAAGGATTTTAAACTGGCTTATGGGAATCCCAGCCTCACATCGATAGAAACAATTAGACTGTTTACTACCGATGTTGCGCAAACGATGCACCTGACGATTGCTGAATTTAACCTAGTTGGTGATCAATGGCAGCAAGTTAACCCAAATGATTCTATACTCACAATTTCTGTTAAAAATATCGAGGATAACCCGGACTACTATAGTCCGCCGGGTATTACCCAGCAAAGGGATCTTAGCAATCCGAATGAGATAGTATTGCAAAATGAGCAGGCGTTAGATCTCGTTGTATCTGATTTGCCTGCAGGGCAATCTCGTGAAATTGTTAAATATATTCCAAGTATTACTCCCCTGGACGTATTTAATTATTCTGAAATGAAACTATTTGTTCATGGTGGTCTGGACCCAAAGATAGGTGATTTATCCGATACATCAGGTGGTTCCTCCTATTCACAGGTTTATTTCCGATTTGGTGGTGATTCATTAAACTATTATGAATACAGACAACCTGTTAAACCAGATTGGAATGAAATTGATATTAAATTCTCTGACCTAACTGCATTGAAACAGAAACAGGATTCTACCCATTCTGTTATTAAGGAACCAGTACCCGGAAAACCAGGTCATTTTTATCAGGTTAAAGGCAATCCCACACTAACAGCAATCCAATTTCTATTGTTTGGAGTTGCTAATACTGATGATCCCAACCGTCCAAAGTTTCGAAGAGGTTTATCTGGTGAGATATGGGTTAATGAGTTAAGAGTTATAGGTGCGGACCAAACTCCTGGCTGGGCATACAGCATTGCCAGTCAATTAAAATTTGCCGATCTGATGACTCTTAATTTTACTATGAGTCAGACTAATCCTTTTTTCCATAAAATATCTGATAGATTCGGTTCACGAATGGAATCCAAAAACTGGGGGATTTCCGCTGATATGGATTTAATTAAATTACTCCCTTTTAATCTTCCCGAAAGCAGTTTAAGATTAAGTTATTCCCATACAGAATCTATAAGCAAACCTCTTTATTTGCCTGGGACTGATATTTTAATCAGTGCTGCCGCTTACGAGGATAGGTATAGAACTCCGCAACAGGTTATAACTGAGTCGCAGACCATCAATGTTTCAGATACATATTCAGCTTCTAATATCAAGATTAAGATCCCGACTAATTTCTGGTTGATCAGAGATACATTTAATAATCTTGCATTTGGATTTAACTATAATACAACTTTCAGTCGGAGTCCTACCGTACTTTATAATAAAAATTGGCAATGGAATGCTAATGCAAGCTATGGTGTGAATATCAGTCCCGATTATAATATTGAACCGGCTAATCTTCCTATTTTTAGCACTTTATTCGCTTTTTTGCCTGATTATAAAAAGTTCAAGATTTATTTTCTTCCGCAGAATCTTTCAGCTCAATTTTCTTTAAGAAGAATGAGGACAACGGATGTTACCCGTGTTTTGGAATATCAGGTTGGGACGTCACCACAGCAGACTATTTCCCGTGATTTTACTGCTCAGAGAGGATTCAATTTGAGTTGGAAAATGACTGATGGAGGACTATTTAATATTAGCACAAATTATAATGTTAATATTAACTCTACTCTCGCTTATCTTGAAACAGATAACCTTAATCAGCAAAGGTCGGAAAGTCAGATATGGAGGGATATATTTAATGGTGCCTTCTTTGGTATTGATAATAATTATCAACAAACTGTTGATATCAGAACCAACCCTATACTTCCATCATTTTGGGATATTGGAAAGTATTTTAAAATACAGGCGGGCTATTCTGCTGGATATCAATGGATGTATAATATTTCACAAGGCAATGCGGGAAGAAGTGCCGGTAATACCTCAAAAGTTAATTTGGGCTTGAACTTAAGCTGGAAATCCTTAACCCAAGGTTTATTTACTGATGTTCCGGAATCTAATCCTCAGGATAGGAGACTGCAAGGACTGGGACAAACTTCTTCAAGTCACAGAGGTCGCGAAAGGAATTTCGAAGAAGAATTTAAAAATTATGATAATAATTATCAGAATAATAATTCAAACCTCGATAATCAGGGCGATCTTTCACCAAAGGATTCACTTAAGAACCGAGTAGTCTTAACAAATAGCACGAATACTAAAGATACTACGAACCTGACAACGCTGAAAAAATCTCCTGTTAAAACTGCCCTGCTCTTTACGAAAACTATTTTAAGAATTGTCTTTTTTGATTATGATTCGTTCGCTTTCAATTTTACAAACGATAATAGTATTGCAAAATCTGGGCTATATGGAAGCGGTACTGGTTTTTATAATTTCTGGGGCATTTCTCAGAATGTTAATAACGGACCTTCGAGGTTGTTTATGCTTGGCTTAAGCAATGATGTCGGTCGAAGAGCTGATTCCGTTAATGCTAGTGATAATTTTTCGCAAAGAAATAGTCTTGATTTCAAAACCCAAAGGCCATTATGGGAAGGGGCTAAAATTGATATTACCTGGAAAGTAGCTTGGTCATTAAATAAATCTACAACAATAATAACAGACGGTCAGGGGAACTCCTCAATCAGCGGAAGTCCCTCAGTTTCAGGAACTTTATCAAGGTCCTTTTTATCTTTTCCTCCTATATTATTTCTTAGTGTATTTAATAGTGGTATAAAGAAAGTAGCAGCTAAATATAATTCGAATTCCACTGATCCCGATGCATTGTCAAATGCATTTGTACAGGGATTTGAAAGCCTTCCCATTTTTTCAAGGATCGGATTCCTAAAAGATATTGCGGATTATATTCCAAGACCAAACTGGAGGATTACGTGGGATGGATTAGAAAAGTATTTTCCCTTTAAATCATTTGCCAAAAAAGTTTCTCTAGATCACGCTTATGTCTCAAATTATACTGAAGGATGGAATATTACTCCTGACGGTGTTCAGCAGAAGCAATCACAGAAAATAGATTATGGATTTGCCCCATTTTTAGGTTTGAACTTTACTTTTGCTGACCTTTGGGGGGGAAATATTATAAGCAGTATTAAATACTCTACAACAACAAGTTATGATCTTGGCATCACTACTAAGGCAATTATTGAAACTTATTCCAACGAGATAGGTATAACCGCAGGATACTCCAAGTCGGGTTTCGAATTACCTTTATTTGGTTTGTTTTTAAAAAATGATATAGAGTTCAGTTTTTCATACACAAGATCTAATAACACGAGTGTAAACTATGATATGTCCAATTTTGTGGAAGAGGGTGCCCCGCAAGATGGGACTACAAGAACGTCTATGGAGCCCAGGATTAAATATACTCTTAGTTCTAAAGTTACTCTATCTGTTTTTTATACACGCACTTCGGTGCAACCTAACGGACCATCCAGGATCACACCCTCTACGACTAATGAAGCCGGTCTGGATGTCCATATTTCTATTCAATAATTCTAAAGTTTAAATGCATTCTCGCAATTTTGATTTAAACTGAAATATTCTTATTTATCAAATTCATTTGAAGGAACATGCTCTTATGAAATTAAAAAAGATTCTTTGGGTTGATGATGAAATTGAACTCCTTCGCTCTCATATAATATTTCTTTCTGAAAAAGGTTATGAGGTTGATACTGTTACGAATGGGGAAGATGCAATATCTGCTGTTAAAGAAAATGATTTTGACTTGATTTTCCTGGATGAGAATATGGCAGGTATGGGGGG
Organism: Ignavibacteriales bacterium; assembly: GCA_003141435.1. GTDB lineage: Bacteria > Bacteroidota > Ignavibacteria > Ignavibacteriales > Ignavibacteriaceae > Fen-1301. Next base: position 75,919 of record PLLW01000110.1, on the reverse strand, counting down.
GCTCGAAACACTTGCAGTAATCAAAGACCTATATCCGAATCTTCCTGTCGTAATGATAACAAAAAGTGAGGAAGAAACTTTGATGGAAGATGCTATTGGCGGGAAGATAAATGATTACCTTACAAAACCGATAAATCCAAGCCAAGTTCTTCTTGTCTGCAAAAAACTTCTTGAGGGGAAAAAAATCTCCGGACAACACGTAGCAAAGGATTATTTACAGGATTTTAATCAGATATCACGATCTCTTTTAAATGAAATGGATTTTGCAGAATGGAATGAAATATATTTGAAACTTGTTAGCTGGGATATGGAACTGGACACTCATCCAGATATAGGCTTAAGGCAAACTCTGAATGATCAGAAAAAAGAGGCAAATAAGGAATTTTCTAAATTTGTTGAACGAAATTACAGAAAGTGGATAACTTCCAGAGGTAATATTGATACTCCTCCTTTAACACCCGAGATAACAAGCAAATATGTTCTTAAAGATATCGAAAAATCTAATTCATGTGTATTTTATTTTGTCATAGATTGCCTTAGGCTTGATCAGTGGCTGATAATGGAAAAGCATCTAAGTGATTATTTCAAGATAGAGAAGGATTATTATTATGCAATTTTACCGACTGCCACTCCATATGCCCGCAATTCGTTGTTTAGTGGATTGTACCCTTCTGAAATTGAAAAAAATTATCCGCAGTACTGGGCAGGAGAGGAGGCTGAAGATGAAAAAAGCATGAATAGATATGAGAAGGAGTTATTACAACTTCTCCTTGACCGTAAAAAGATTAAACTCAGGAACGAACTCAAATATCTTAAAATAATTGATCCTGATGTGGGTAGAAATTTCGAACANNCTTGATATGATTGCTCATGGAAGATCAGATTCTGATATAATAAAGGAGATTGCTCCGGATGAACCCGCATATCGATCTCTTACAAATAGTTGGTTTATGCATTCCTCTTTATTTTCTACTTTAAGAACTTTGGCAAAAATTGAAAATGTTAAGATTGTTATTACAACAGATCATGGCAGTATCAGGTGTTTAAGAGGGGCTAAGGTTTTGGGAGATAGGGAGGCTTCTACAAATTTGAGATTTAAATATGGCAGGAATCTTAAAATTGACGAGAAATACGCAGTCTATATAAAGAATCCATCTGATTTTAAACTTCCTACGAGAGGCATTACAATTAATTATATTATTTCAAAAGAGGATTTTTATTTTGTGTATCCGACAGATTACCATAAATTTCTTACTCATTATAAAGACACATTCCAGCATGGAGGCATTTCTATGGAAGAAATGATACTCCCTGTAATTACAATGGAACCCAAATAAAATTGGTAATTCCTTCATTACATAAAGTTTATACTGAGCAGGATACTGAAAAATTAGCGATTGAATTTTCCTTTTTACTTAATCCAGGACGGGTAATAATCCTAAATGGGAATCTCGGTACCGGCAAGACTTTTTTCATTAAAAGCGCTTTAAGATCATTTAATATAGATGGTGTCAGCAGTCCCACTTTTGCTCTGGTAAATGAATATATCGGTGACATGAAATTTTATCATTTTGATTTTTATCGTATAGAGAAGATCAAAGAGCTTTATGATATCGGATTTGATGAGTACATGAATGATGAGGAGGCTGTTAAGTTTATAGAATGGGGGAATCTTTTTCCATCGGTACTTCCTCACAGAAGGACAGAAGTCGAAATTATATTACAAGATGATTTAAGCAGAGATTTTCATTTTAATAGCCTATGAGCATAAAACCAATTTTAGCAATTGAGACTTCAGGGAACCTATGCGGAGCTGCAGTTTATTTTGATCATTCAAAATACTTTGAAATTATTGTTAATTTCAAGAATTCTCATTCCCGGATGTTACTTGACGTAATTGATAAAACATTAAATTACGCCGGGATTCAATTAAAGGACGTAGAATGTATTGCCATATCGTCAGGGCCTGGTTCTTTTACTGGATTAAGGATTGGTTATTCTGCAGTAAAGGGGCTTGCTTATGGTGGTTTACTTCAAATTTGCCCTATACCGACTTTTGAAGCTCTTGCGCTCCAACTTTCCAAGGTACTTTTTGAAGGGGCAGACTTTATTATTGCTAATAAAGTGAATGTGGAAGAAGTGTATTACGCCCGGTTTCATATTAAATCTAATAATTATATATTTGCAGAGAATCTGCAAATAATAAACATCTCAGAATTACCGGAAAAATCCAAAGGATTTCCAGTATTCGGGAATGCACTTAATAAGGATAATGAATATTCAGCACCCCGCCCATTATATATTGCAGAGTGGTGTAATTTATACGGAGCTGGATATAAAACTTTTAATTATGATTTATTAGAACCAAATTACTTTAAAAATTTTATTGTGAAGGAATCCAACAAATGATTAGGTACAGTTTAATTCTTGTGCTCTGCTTTACATTTATTGCATGTGCTCAGGTTGTCTCGCCAAAAGCATCATCCCAGCAGATGGAATTTGATTTCGGTACTGTTGAGCAAGGCCAAATTGCAACGCATAATTTTACGTTAGTAAATAATGGCGGTGATATATTAAAAATAACCGATGTTCATGCGTCATGCGGATGTACTGCAGTTAAACCAGACAAAAACGAATTAGCACCCGGTGAATCAATAAACATAAAAGTTGAATTTAATTCTACTGGCAAAATGGGGAAACAGGAAAAATGGATTTATGTTAAGACAAACGATCCGGATAATAAGGAATTAAAATTCAAGTATACCGGCAACGTGATTGAAGTTACTGGAGTGAAAGATAGTTTACTTGCACCACAACTTTATTTTTCCGAAACACAACATGATTTCGGAATTGTTAAAGAAGGTCAGGTTGTAGATTATACCTTTAAATTCAAAAACACTGGTAAGGGTATGCTTGAGGTAAAGAATGTTTCAACTTCCTGCGGTTGTACAGTTGCATTGATTAGCAGTAAAAAACTTGAGCCAGGCAAGAATGGTACTCTTCGTGTTGAACTTGACACAAAGAATCGGGAGGGGAAGTTGAACCGAAATATTACTATTCAGTCTAATGACCCTAAAGAACCTAATAAATTGCTGTTAATTTTTGCTGATATAATAAGAGAGAAAGAATAATGTCCTGGTTCAACAGATCGAAGGAAAATATTTCTCCGGATACACTGAAAAAGGATATCCCAGACGGGTTATGGGAAAAATGTGAGGGTTGCGGAGAAATTATTCATAAAAAGCAACTTGAACAGAACCTTTGGACATGTGTTAAGTGTGGATATCATTTCAGAATTGGCAGTCAAAAATATATTGATATTCTACTAGATAAAGGGTCTTTCAGGGAGACTGATAGAAAAATGCGTTCTGCAGATCCGCTTGAATTTACAGATACAAAAAAATACAGTTCACGTATTAAAGATACAATTAAAAAAAGCGGATTATTTGATGCGGTTAGAACCGGAGTGGGAAGAATTAATAATATAGAGGTCGGTTTCGGCTGCATGGATTTCAAATTTATCGGCGGGAGCATGGGTTCGGTTGTCGGGGAAAAAATATCCAGATTAATAGACAGGTGTTACAGGAAAAAACTTCCATTGATTATTATTTCCGCAAGCGGGGGGGCAAGAATGATGGAAGGGGCTTTTTCTTTAATGCAAATGGCTAAAACAAGTGCCCGTTTAGCAAGATTTGCAGAGGCAAGAGTTCCATATATTTCGGTTTTGACGGATCCAACTACAGGAGGCACTTCAGCAAGCTATGCAATGCTTGGGGATTTTAATATTGCTGAACCTCAGGCACTGATTGGTTTTGCCGGTCCGAGAGTGATAAAGCAGACAATTGGAAAAGAACTCCCTGAAGGATTTCAAAAATCTGAATTTGTTCTTGAGCATGGATTTATAGATATAGTTACACCCCGCAAAGATCTCAAAAACACAATTCATAATCTTATTACATTAGTAAGCTGAGGCAGTTATAAAAACTATATCTACAATTAACGAAATCCGCTCCCTCGTAAATGAATTAAAACAAGAAGGAAAAAGTATTGGTTTCGTGCCAACTATGGGTTACCTGCATAAAGGGCACCTCTCCTTAATTGAAGAATCAAAAAGAAAAGCCGATATAACTATAGTTTCTGTTTTTGTTAATCCCACGCAATTTGCTCCAAATGAAGATTTCGGCAAATATCCACGTGATCTTGACATGGATTCCAGCTTATTGGAAACAGCCGAAACTGATTATCTCTTCTTTCCTTCAGCTAAGGATATTTATCCTGAAAATTTTCAAACATATGTGGATGTAACAGAAATATCACAAATCATAGAAGGGGAATTCCGTCCTGCACATTTTAAGGGTGTGACCACAATAGTATCTATTTTATTTAATTGTGTTAAACCGGATTATGCTTTTTTCGGACAAAAAGATGCTCAACAGGCGGCTGTAATTAAACGAATGGTAGATGATCTTAAATATGCAATTGAAGTGGTTATTTGTCCTATTGTAAGAGAGCCGGATGGTATTGCAATGAGTTCAAGAAATATTTATTTAAGTCCAGATGAAAGAGAAAAAGCACTTATTATTAACAAATCATTAAAGCAGGCTGAAGATATTATTAATAATGGTGAAAGAAACACAGTAGCAATTATTAAAAAAATAAATAATAATTTTATAAAAGAAAGCTCAATACATCTTAATTATATTCGGATTGTAAACGCTGAAACTTTCAAAGAAATTGATAAATTAGAATCAGGGAAGAACTATTACTGTCTTATTGCAGCCAAAGTAGGATCTACAAGACTTATTGATAATTATTTAATACATGCAAATTAGAAGATAAGTTTAGGCTTGAATCTCATCAACTTAACCGCATCGCTTGAATGTAAAAGATCATTCTTAAATCAAAAAAATATGTTATCAGTATTGAGAATCAATTGTATAATTATTATACTACGGAAGTCTTTAAATAATATTTTGACTTAATAAATAAAGAAAGAAGAGAAAATATCTAAATAATTAAATGGCATGGATAGTGGTAAGCCAAAATGAACAATAAAAGCAATATTTGAGAGTAAAATGATCAAAGGAAAAGAGTTACAGAATCTTTTAGAAGTAACAGTACGTTTTGCCGGAGATTCAGGAGACGGTATGCAACTTACAGGAAGTCAATTCAGCGATACAACTGCTGTTTGGGGGAATGATTTAAGTACATTACCCGATTACCCTGCAGAGATAAGAGCACCTTCAGGAACTGTTTACGGCGTAAGCGGTTTTCAGCTCCATTTTGGGAGCATGGACGTACATACTCCGGGAGACAGACCTGATATTTTAGTTGCCATGAATCCTGCTGCTATTAAGAAGAACCTTCCGGAATTGAAACCCGGAGGAATGATAATTGCCAATACTGATGCTTTTGATGCAAAGAATCTAAAGCTGGCAAAATATGAGACTAATCCACTTGAAGATAATTCATTAGAAGGATTTGAAATATATCCTGTTCCAATAACCTCATTAACTTTTAAGGCGCTTGAACATACTAAATTATCGCAGAAAGACATTTCCAGATGTAAGAACTTTTTTGCTCTTGGTTTGATGTATTGGTTGTATAACAGACCATTGGACCAAACGATTGATTGGATAAAAAAGAAATTCAAGGATAAACCTGAGTATATTGACGCTAATAAGAGCGCACTTGTAGCCGGGTACAATTTTGGTGAAAATACTGAACTCTTTACGATACGTTATCAGGTTGAACCTGCCCAACTTCCTAAAGGCATATACAGAAGTATTTCGGGAAATGAGGCAACGGCGCTGGGATGTCTTGCGGCGTCTGTAAAAAGTGGTCTACCCCTTTTCCTTGGTTCATATCCTATAACACCAGCTACGGAGATTCTTCAGTACTTAAGTAACTATAAGAATTTTGGCGTTAAAACATTTCAGGCTGAAGATGAAATCGCAGGCATTACATCTGCAATTGGGGCTTCATTCGCCGGCAATCTTGCTTTAACTACTACGAGCGGTCCAGGTCTTGCTCTTAAAAGTGAAGCTCTAGGATTGGCGCTAATGACAGAACTTCCATTAGTGGTTATTAATGTTCAGAGGGGCGGACCGAGCACAGGACTTCCTACAAAGACAGAGCAATCTGATCTTCTCCAAGCAATGTATGGCAGAAACGGAGATTCGCCTCTTGCAGTTATTGCCGCCTCTACTCCAAGCGATTGTTTTTATATGGCAATTGAAGCTTTCAGACTTGCGATAAAATATATGTGTCCCGTTATTTTATTAACCGATGGTTATCTTGCCAATGGTTCCGAACCCTGGAAGATTCCGCATGTTAATGAACTCCCCGATATACCTGTTAAATTCTGGACAGACAAGGAAACTTATCAACCATATCTTAGAGATGAATTCCTTTCACGGCCATGGGCTAAACCCGGAACTCCCGAATTGGAACACAGGATTGGCGGGCTTGAAAAGGCTAATGTAACCGGAGCAGTAAGTTATGATCATGATAATCATGACTTAATGGTGAAACTCAGAGAACAGAAAATTCAGAATATGGCGAATGATATTCCTGAACTTTCAGTAGATGGAGATCAGCAGGGAGATATCCTTGTTTTAGGGTGGGGCGGTACTTACGGCGCAATAACAGAAGCAGTTTTAAGATGCAGGAAAGCAGGATATAATGTATCACAGGCTCACTTGAAATACCTGAACCCAATGCCAGCAAATACAGGAACGGTTCTGAATAATTTCAAAAAGGTTCTTATTCCTGAAATTAACCTTGGTCAGCTTGCAATGTTAATCAAGAGTAGATTCCTTATACCAGTTGAACAGTTTAATCTTGTGAGAGGATTACCGTTCAAATCAAGTGATATCGAAGAGAAGATAATCGACCTAATAGGAGGAAAGAACTGATGGCAGATAATACTGAAGAGAAACAAGTGAAATTAACAGCTAAGGATTTTGCTACTGACCAGGACGTAAGATGGTGCCCGGGATGCGGTGATTATTCAATATTGGCACAGGTACAGAGATCTTTTCCTGATTTAGTAAATGTAAAAAAAGAAGATATAGTTTGGGTATCTGGCATTGGGTGTTCTTCCCGCTTCCCATATTATATGGATACTTATGGATTCCATGGAATTCATGGGCGTGCTCCCGCAATAGCTACAGGAGTTAAAATAGCTAATCCTGAACTGTCAGTCTGGGTAGCAACAGGAGATGGTGATTTGTTAAGTATTGGCGGTAATCATTTTATACATGCTTGCAGGAAAAATATTGATCTGAAAGTTCTTTTATTCAATAACAAGATATATGGTTTAACAAAGGGACAGTATTCGCCTACATCTGAGAAAGGGAAAAAGACTAAAACTTCTCCCTATGGAAGCGTAGATTTTCCATTTAACCCTGTATCACTTGCGTTAGGTGCAGAGGCAACATTTGTTGCAAAATGTACTGACAGGGATTCCAAACATATGCAGCTAATGATAAAAAGAGCAGCCGAGCATACAGGAATGGCATTTATAGAAATCCTCCAGAATTGTGTGATATTTAATGATGGAGCTTTTGATGCCCTAACAGATAAAGCGGTAAAGGATGATATGCTCCTATATATGGAACAAGGGAAACCTTTACTATTTGGGAAGAATAAGGAGAAGGGGATTAAGATTGATGGAGCAGTTCCCTCAGTTATTAACATTAATGAAAGCGGTAATAGTGTCAATGATGTTCTTGTGCATGATGAATTTGATCTTAGTCCTGTAAGGAGCACAATTCTTGCTCACTTGACTGATTCCCCTGATTTTCCGACTCCACTTGGTGTATTCAGACAGATATTCAGACCAACCGTTGATGGTGAAATACATAGGCAAGTTGCAGAAGTTAAAACTATAAAGGGAGAAGGTGACTTAGAGAAAATGCTATTTAGTGGAAATATATGGGAGATTAATTAAAGATTAAATAACAGCCCATATCTATTTATATTTTATAATGTTAATGGGCAGTTCTTTATGTCAATTATTCTGCATTCCGGTGTAATCTTCGATCTTGTCTTTCACGAAGGCTTTGATATCAAATGTTCTTTCGGTATTATCATACCGGACTTTGTGGTGTGATATTTTTTTATATAGCTCCTCTTTCGACTGATATTCCTTTAGGTAGAACATCCTAACATTATTCCTGTTTTTTATAAGCCAATTCAGGGTGATTTTCATTTTCTCAAGGTCTTCATCATTAGGATTGGGATTAAGTTGTATGGTGTGTTCGAAATAATCATCCAGTGCGTCCTCAAAATAGTCCTTTTTTTCCGAACCATATTTCTTTACATAGATCTTACCTTCAAGCATGAGAATAAAATCCTTTCCGAAACCACCGTCTATTTCAAAAAGAACATTGGCAAGGTTAACGGGTTCTGAGAGAAGTGAAGATTTATGAGTCTGGGCAAGTATAAGGTCGATAAGCTGCTTAACTTCTGCAGCTTTTTCAAATTTCTGTTTATCTGAATATTCCTTCATTTTATTTATTAGTCTGTTCAAGGCAAACTGGTTTTTACCATAGAGGAAGTCGTAAACCTTTTCGAGTTCATTAAGATAGATTTCCTTATCCAGGTTTTCGCAGGGAGCAGTGCATCTTTCGATATCAGCAAGGAAGCATTTCCTTTTCTTGCTGAATTCTTTTTCATTGCATTCTCTTACGGCAAATGTTTTGGAGAGCATATCATATATTTCAGCGGCTTTTCGTCTTGAAATAAATAGTCCGAAATAATCGTTCCCATCGAAATTAAATGAGTTGGATATTTCAATTGAGGGGAATTCCTGTGATGTGTTTACGCGAAGAAAATACTTATTACCATACGATTTTAGCTGAGTGTTATGCTTTGGATTTATTACTTTAATCAGTTCTGCTTCATTCAGAAGGGCAGTAAGCTCGGAATTAGTTAACTGAATCTTTAATCTTGATGCTTGCTTTATGATTTTCTTTGCTTTTCTGGGAGCAGATGAGGAGAAATATGATTTTACCCTATCCCTAAGGGACTTTGCCTTACCTATATAGATGATATCATTTTTAGAATTAAGGAAATAATAAATACCGGGAGCATGGGGTAATGCAGCAAGGTCATCTGAAAGTGACTGTTTTACTTTTACCTTAAGTTCCTTGCGGGCAAAGTCCTGAAACTTAATAAGTTCATCGGCATAATGAATTCCGAAATTCTCTTTAAGTTCCGCAATCATTTTTATCAAAAGGCGGGCAGTTACTTTAGCATCAGCTAATGCGCGGTGTTCCGATGGATTATTTATACCAAGGTGACCGCATACCGAACCTAATGATTTACTTTTAAGAGTTGGGTAAATTCTTCTTGCAATCTTAAGAGTACATACACTATGATTTGCAATAACATCACGTCCGCATGAGGCAAATTCTTTTCTGAGGAAGCTTTTATCGAATGAAAGATTATGACCAACGATTATATGTCCAGAGATGAAATCAGAAATCTTATCTGCAATATCCTCAAAGAAGGGGGCATCATAAACATCGTCATTAGTAATGCCAGTAAGCTGGGTGATAAAATAAGGCAATTCCCTTTGAGGGTTAACCATAGAGTGGAAAGAATCTGTAATTGTGAGTCCAGATACTTTAATTATTCCGATTTCGATGATGTTATTATAGCTTGGGGATAGTCCCGTGGTCTCGACATCCAGAACACAGAACTCAGCCTCATCTACAGGCACTATTGAAAGATCATTGGCAATCATTCTGCAAATCTATCAACTATTATTTTACAATCAAACATCATAATACATGGTTGTTTGAAACAAATAAAGGAAAGAGAAAAGTAATCAATTCTATTAATGCCAGATAGAGGTAGATAATTACCAATTCATACACAAAACAGTGCGCTAAAGTGCACTAAAATGCGGTAAAGTGCGCTAAAACTCGTTTATAACTCGTATATGAACCATGTAAGAGCCGCATTGAAAGTATATACGATACATTAATCCAGGCCTACAAGTACGATGTATTCCCAATACTACCAATAAAATGTTGTTTATTTCGTTTGCGCCCGATATGGGGGAAAACTATTACAACAACAAATAAAGTTCACGAAAGATCCGGCAGGTTCAATACTTGTTTATATATGATATATTCGAAAGGCAAGGAGACCGTTCTGTGTATTCCCATTTAATTGGAATTGCCGGTTATTGACTGCAGACCATTACCGGAGTACATGACTGAATTTATATTTGCAAAATGTCCAAGTTGTTATTTTTTATTATCTTAAATAGATATGTAATAAATATTTTATTTCATTGTGAGGCATTGACTCATTTTATATATTTAGTACAATGAAAAAATTCTTTCAAAAGCCCAGAAACAAGAAAATCCTTTATTGGCTGGGGGGTATTATTGCATTCCTTTTAATAATGGATAACCTTGTACTTCCATGGTACGTAAGTTCTGCTGAAGTAAAGGTTCCAAAGGTTATAGGCTTAAATGAAGATGAGGCAGTAAAGATTTTAAGGGACGCTGATCTTTATCCTATGGTAAGTGATACTACTTATGATGAGAATTTCCCTAAAGGATCCGTTATTGTACAAAAGCCGATGGCAGGAGATGTTGTTAAGAATGGAAGGAGGGTATATGTCTTTATCAGCGGCGGGGAGCCATATGTGAATGTACCGATATTAAAAGGGAGATCATTAAAAGAGGCAAAACTTTCTCTGGGAAGGGTTGGTCTTAAGTTAGGACTTGTAAGTGAGCTGGCTTCTGAAAATCCCAAGAATGTAATATTTGATCAACAGTACGCGGCAGGGACATCACTTAGGAAGGGCGAGTCGGTGGGGATAACCGTAAGTATCGGTTCTTTTTCGGAAGGAGATATCACTGTTCCTGATCTGATAGGTAAATCATTAGCCGAGGCAGAAAAATTACTGGCTGACAGCAGTCTTAAAGTGGGCAAGGTAAATTATCAGAACTCATTCTCATTATTACCCAATACTATTCTTGATCAATATCCAAGTAAGGGGAACAAAGTAAATAAAGGTACAGTAGTAGATCTATTTGTAACCAAAACAGGCAACGAAACTAAAATTATTGAAGAATGAAAATAATAGCTCCCTCAATATTATCCGCAGATTTAGCAAATTTATCACAACAGCTCCGTTATGTAGAAATAGGCGGAGCAGACTGGATACATTGTGATATTATGGATGGTCATTTTGTACCTAATCTGACATTCGGACCGATAATGGTGAATGCAGTTAAGAGAAGCACTCATTTACCAGTTGATGTTCATCTGATGATCGAGAATGCAGATGAATTTCTGGAGGACTATATTAATGCCGGGGCAGACTACTTAACTGTTCATCAAGAAGCGGTGGTTCATTTGAACAGGACAATAAACAGGATAAAAGAATTAGGAGCAAAGGCAGGCATTTCAATTAATCCTTCAACCCCTGTCGATACTTTGCAAGATACGGCTGAGTTTGCTGATTTGATACTTATAATGTCAGTGAACCCGGGGTTTGGGGGACAATCATTTATTTCTAACTCGTTAAAAAAGGTTAAGGAATTGGTAAAACTCAGGAATGAATTAAAAGCTCACTTCTTAATTGAAATAGACGGCGGAATGAGTAAAGATACGATTGTTGAAGCGTCGAAGGCTGGGGTAGACGTATTTGTTGCGGGTTCCTCTATTTTCAAATCGGATAATATATCAGCTGCAACAGCGGAATTGAAATTTCTGATTCAGGAATAGAATTATTATAGTTCAGTTGATTTCAGTATTTATTTTTTATCACTTTTTTTGATGGTGATAATTAGTTCAGCGAACTCCCTAAAAGCACCATGTCCACCTTTCTGTTCACATACATAATCGACCATACTCCTAATTTCTGCCATACCATCAGCAGGAGATGCAGTTAACCCAACGAGTTTCATTAATTTAATATCGTTTAAATCGTCGCCGATATATGCTACGTTTTCAGGTTTAATATTATGACGATCTATAATTTCTGGAAGAAGCAGATGTTTTTCCGCAACCCCAAGGAGCAGCTCCTTAATCCTTAACTTTTCAGCTCTTTTCTTGATCGAGCCAGATATCTCGCCTGTGATTATGCCTGTTTCTATATCAAGTTCTTTTCTAAGTCTTTCCACTCCCATACCATCCCTAATAGAGAAACGCTTGAAGATTTCTCCTTCTTCAGAATAATAAACACCGGTGTCAGTGAGTACACCGTCGTTATCAGTAAGTACTAGTTTTATCTTTCTGGCTTTATCCATTAGATGTTTATTTATCTTCTTTAGATTCCGGTTTGCTTCTGAAATTAGTTTTTTAGGCATTACAATTCCTGCTAATGTTGTTTTATTTATTAAAGTAAAAGTACACTATTAAATATGCACACGAAAGGAATGACAAATGAAATGTATAGAATGTATTATTCCATGTTTGCATATTTTAATTAACACAGAAAACATATTTTTTCCATATTATTAAAATATTAAAAAAATTAATATTGTTAATAGCTACAATCCTGCTCCCAGGATGATATTTTAACTATTTTTATTGTTATAGAATAATACATAGAATATATAGGGCTTATCAATGGAAATTATTAAACCTGGAAAATTAAAGCGAGGAGATCTTATTGGTATAATTTCTCCTTCATCACCGGTTTCTGATAAGGCTAAATTAGATGCAGGGGTGAGTTATTTTGAGAAAAGGGGATATAGGGTAAAGGTTGGTACAAATGTAATGAAAGCATGGGGTTATCTTGCGGGTACCGACAAAGAGAGAGTGGATGATATTCATAATATGTTTCTTGACAATGAAGTGAAATTAATAATTTGTTTACGAGGGGGCTATGGTGCCTCCAGACTGCTTGATAAAATTGATTACAGTATTATTAAAAATAATCCTAAAATATTCTGCGGTTATAGTGATATTACAGTATTGCAAAATGCATTCTTTAATAAAACAGGATTAGTGACATTTGCGGGTCCGATGGCAGGTGTTGACTTTTATAAAAAGGTTAGCGAGTTTACCGAACAAAGCTTTTGGAATACTATTACCAGCAGTGAACCGATTAGAATAAAGCATCCTGATGGGGAAAGGCTAAGAAGCTATAGGAATGGAATAGTGGAAGGGAGGTTGATAGGTGGAAATCTTTCTTTATTTGCTTCTTTGATAGGGACAGAATATTTACCAGAGCCGGAAGGCAATATACTATTTATTGAAGAAGTGAGTGAGGTTCCATACAGGATCGATAGGATGCTAAACCAATTGAAGCTTTCGGGATATTTAGGAAGAATAAAGGGTGTGATATTGGGAAGTTTTACAGACTGCGAGGAGAGCGATCCACAAAGAAAATCTCTTAAATTTGAAGAAGTAATGGAAGACTATTTTATCAAGAATTTCAATGCTCCTGTACTCTATAATTTGTACCATGGACATGTAAAAAATAATCTAACAATACCCATTGGAGTAAAAGTTAGAATAAATGGTACTAATTGCAGTATAGATTTTTTAGAAAGCCATCTAGCCTAGGTGGTAATTTCCTTCGAGTGTAAACTTAATAATAATTTATTTTTGTAGACAAAAACATTTAGTTAAAGTATCTTTAAAACTATGAATGAGAATGATATGAATTTAAAAGAAAAAATAAATGAGGACTTAAAGTCGGCGATGAAATCTGGGGATAAGCTCAGACTGGAAACCATACGATCCATCAGAGCACTAATCCTTGAATTTGAAAAAAGCGGTAAGGACAAGGAGCTTAACCCAGATGAAGAATTAAAAATGCTAAATGGCGCTGTAAAGAAAAGAAGGGACTCTATCGAGCAGTTTAGTCTTGCCGGAAGAACGGACTTAGCGGAGAAGGAAGCGGCAGAGCTAAATATCCTTATGAGCTATATGCCAAAACAGTTAACTGAAGAAGAAGTTTATCTTGAGGTTAAGAGAATAGCTGAAGAAATCGATGCTAAGGGGAGAGAAGATTTCCCGAAACTGATGCCTAAGGCTGCTCAGCTGCTTAAAGGGAAAACCGATAGAAAAATTGTTAAAACCATAGTAGATAAATATCTGGATAATAATTGAACTTACTTGATATAATTATTTTAGTAATTATTGCAATCGGATTCATTCTAGGATTCAAGGATGGATTTGTCCGAAAAATAATAGGATTGATCGGATTTATAATTGCTTCCATTCTTTCAATAAAATTAGCTGCCTTTATTGGTAAAGTTATTGAGTCCACGTTAGGTATTGAATTTTACTTATCTGAAATAATTGGTGGCGTGGCGATATTCCTTTTGGTAATAGTTATCTTCTCAACTATAAAAAGAGTTGTTCATCCTTTCGATAAGGTTAATAACATTATTAATCAAATTGTAGGGGGGGTAGTGGGGATATTACAGATCTTATTTTTTCTCAGTGCTTTGTTCCTTTTATTAAATGTGTTTAATCAACCAAGTACTAAGATTACATCTAAATCTTTTTTCCATGAAAAAATACTTGGCATTATCCCTTCAGTTATTAGTTATGTCAGGGTTTATACTCCTGGAACTAAAAAGATGATAAAGGACTATATTAATGATAAGGATAACGTAAAAGATACTCTGCAATGATTGAAATATCAGTTATGGAGAAGCTAGAGTATAGAAAAATACTTGGCTATATTGCGAAATATTGTTCAACTGAAATAGGGAAGGGCAATATACTGGCAGCAACCCCCTTTAATGATATTAAAACTGCAGACTATGAAGGAAATCTTGTAACAGAAGCAAAAGAAATATTAATTAAAAATATTCCTCCCCCTTTGGAATATGTGCCTGACTTAAGAGATACTATTGGGCAAAGCACCATAGAGAATTCAGTACTTGACAGCAAAAAAATACTTGAGATTTCTAGGCTTGCAATCATTTCCAGAAACCTTTCAAATTTCCTTAAATCAAATTCAGAAACAGCTCCTAAGATTTATTCAATCAGTCGTAATTTGTTTGTTGATAAAGTCTTTGAACATCATATCCAAAAGGTAATTAGTGAGAACGGAGAGGTCAAAGAGAATGCCAGTTCCCAGCTTCTTTCAATTAGGAAGGAAATAAATGGTAAGAAAGATGAGCTTATAAAGGTTGTAAACAGGATTGTAAAAAATCTTAATGAGCAGGATATTGCAAGAGAAGATTATTTAACTCTCCGGGACGGGAGAGTTGTAATTCCGGTAAAAGCTGAGCACAAAAGGCATATCNNCAGACCCTTGAGCTCAATAATGAAATAATTACACTATCTTTCGCCGAAAAGAGAGAGATTGAAAAACTTCTGCGAGAACTCACTAAACTCATTGGCACTGTAAGTCTTCAACTCAAAGAAACACTTAAACTCGTATCAGAAATTGATACTATCTTTGCTCGTGCTCAGTATTCAATTGAAATAATTGGTTCTTTTCCAACTATCAACAATAAAAAACCTCTGGAATTAAAAGACGCTCGACATCCTATAATTCTGAAAAGGCTGAGCAGAGAAAAAACTGTTCCTCTGAGTGTCAGAATAGATCAGAATAAAGTAATTATAATAACAGGTCCCAATGCAGGCGGAAAAACCGTAGTACTAAAAACATTAGGTTTAATTTCTTTACTTCTCCAATCCGGCATACATATTCCCGCAAGTCCTGACAGTAATATGCATTTCTTTGAAAATATCCTTCTCGATATTGGTGACGAACAGTCCATTGAAGATGATCTTTCAACATTTAGTTCTCACCTCGCTAACATAAGACATGTGCTTGAAAAAGCTAATGAAAATTCGCTCGTATTACTTGATGAGATTGGAACAGGCACAGATCCCGCCGAAGGATCAGCCCTTGCAGCCGCTGTTTTGGTATCTCTCAAGAAACAAGGCGCTATAGTTTTTGCCTCAACTCATCATGGAAGTCTTAAGATTATTGCTAATGAACTTGAAGGTTTTGAAAATGCGGCTATGGAGTTTGATAATATAAATCTCAAACCGACCTATTTATTTAAGCAGGGAATCCCTGGTTCGAGTTATGCTTTTGAAGTTGCAAAACGAATTGGATTTACTAACGAATTTTTTCAGTATGCTGAAAATTATCTCGATACAGATAAGCATAAAGTTGAAAACTTTCTTATCGACCTTGAAACTAAATCTAAAAAACTTGAACAACAGTTAAGAGATGCTAACCTTGAAAATACACGCCTTACTGGTCTAGCAAATCTTTACCAGCAAAATGTTGATAAATTAAATACTGAAAAAAAAGAAATAATTAGAAAAACAAAGGATGATGCAGAAGTCTATTTAAGGGGAGTTAATAGTAAAATTGAAAAGGTAATAAAAGAACTTAAGGAGAGCAATGCTTCCAGTGAAGTCATCAAAAAGTCCCTAGCATTAGTTAAAACAATTAAAGAAGAAAATAGGAATATATTTAAAGAAATTGTTGACTTAAAAGAAATTAAAACTCATTGTACAGTTGGAGATTTTGTCTGTATCAAAGGCACAGAAACTAGGGGAAAAATAATAGAACTTTCAAAGGATATGAGAAAAGCTGTTATTAACACGGGAAAGATAAAGATGAATGTTCCTGTTATTAATATAGAGCAGAGCAATAATGTTAAAGAAAAAGCAATAGATATATCTGACTATAGTTATAATATTAGTTCTCCTCAGATAAGGCTGGATATTAGGGGAGAAAAGCCTGAAACTGCTGAATTTGAAGTTATTAAATTTATTGATACAGCATATACGGTAGGATTGGAAAGAGTTGAGATTCTTCACGGAAAAGGTACTGGGGCCCTTAAGAAAATGGTGGTCGACTTATTAAAACACCATGATCAAATAAAGAACTTCTACTTTGCACCGATTGAGTTTGGCGGTGAAGGTATTACAATTGCTGAACTGAAGTAAGGAACCTTTTGTTTAAAAAAATCTTAATCGCTAACCGGGGCGAAATTGCCCTAAGGATCATACGAGCCTGTAAGGAAATGAATATTAATTCCGTTGCAGTTTACTCGGAAGCAGATAAAACTTCCCCGCATACAAAATATGCCGATGAGGCTTACTATTTGGGCGAATCTCCTTCTTCTGAATCATACCTTAACCAGGACAAAATAATATCCATAGCTAAGCAAGTTGGTGCAGATGCTATACATCCCGGTTATGGATTCTTTTCTGAGAATGCAGTATTTATCGAGGCAGTTGAAGATGCCGGAATTACCTTTATTGGTCCTTCTTCATCTTCAGTAAAGATGATGGGAGTCAAAACAGCAGCAAGACAATTAATGAGCCAGTATAATGTCCCCATTGTTCCCGGGACAACTTACCCGATTAAATCTGTGAGTGAAGGAAAAGAGGCCGCTATTAAGATTGGCTATCCTATTTTGCTTAAGGCAGCAGCAGGTGGCGGAGGTAAAGGGATGAAGTTAGTTACGATTCAAAATGAATTTGCTTCTTCCTTTGAAGCAGCTCAAAGGGAGGCTCTGAAGTTTTTTGCTGACGACACTGTATATATCGAAAAATATATTGAGAATCCGAGACATATTGAAGTGCAGATATTCGGAGATAGACTAGGAAATTATGTACATATATTTGAAAGGGAATGTTCAATTCAACGAAGGTATCAAAAAATAATAGAGGAAGCCCCATCTTCTTTTGTTGATAATAAAACAAGGGATAAGATTACCCAAGTTGCTATAAATGCTGCGAAAGCGTGCGGATATTATAATGCAGGAACTATTGAGTTTCTTATGGACAAGTATTCAAATTTCTATTTTCTAGAAATGAATACCAGGCTCCAAGTTGAACATCCTGTAACCGAGATGATAAGTGGATTAGACCTTGTTAAAGAGCAAATAAATGTTGCAGCAGGAGAAAAACTTTCATTTGATCAGGGAGATCTTAAGATAAACGGGCATTCTATAGAAGCAAGAATTTATGCTGAAGATCCTGAAAACAATTTCCTTCCTTCAACTGGAAAACTTTTGGAATTTCAGATACCTTCTGGGCCCGGTATTAGAATCGACACTGGGTTTTCAAGGGGCTCCCTGATTTCACTTTACTATGATCCATTAATTGCCAAATTATCTGCATGGGGTAGAACAAGACAAGAAGCCCTAGAAAGGTTAAAAAGAGCCCTTAGTGAGTTCCAGGTAGCAGGCGTTACTACAAACATTCCATTGGTTAAGGCAGTTTGTAACAATATTAATTTTATAAATGGAAGCTATGATATTAATTTTATGGAAAAGGAATTTACTGGTGAACTTCAAAACAGGGCTGTTTCTTCTAATGAGATAGAAAATGCAGTCGTAATTATTTCTTCCTTGCTGAAAGTACGGAGTTCATCAACTGAATTCAAAAATTCTATAACAGACAACAATAAATGGAACGAGTTACAATATGAGTGAATTTATTGTTACTGTTAATAACAAAAAAAAGAATGTCAGACTTTCGGGAAATACAATTATCTATGTTGATGATAAAGAATACAATCATGAGTTGTATCACCTAAGCGGCGAGACCTACCTGTTAAAATTAGATAATAAAATATATGAAATATCTGCTGACCAAATAAATCATGAAAGGTTTGTGATTTCAATTGATGGAAAGAACTTTGAAACACTTATAAGAACATCAGTGCAGGAAAACGCCGTAAAGTTAATAGAATTAAAAACTTCGGCTCAGCCTAAAATTGAGGTAAAGGCCCCAATGCCTGGAATGGTTTTAAGAATAATAAAACAAGCTGGAGATGAAGTCATGGAGGGTGATTCGGTTTTAATACTTGAGGCGATGAAGATGGAAAATGATTTGAAAGCACATATATCAGGTAAAATTAAAAGCGTTAATGTTAAAGAGGGAATGACAGTTGAAAAAGGCTGCACTCTTTTTATTATTGAATAAACTATATATTTCAAATAACTAATCATTAATATAATTCTGGAGGTCACTTGAAACTAAAAATGAGCAAAATGCTTGTTCTGTCTGCACTGTTTATTGGAACAATACATGCAGGCGGTTTTCAATTAAATGAACATGGCGCACGTGCCATGGGTATGGGGGGAGCGTTCACTGCTGTGGCAGATGATCCTTCTGCAATGTATTTTAATGGTGCAGGATTGGTACAGCTTGACGGCTTGAATTTTATGGCAGGAACATCTTTTATTGCTCCTAATTCAGAATTCAGAGGCATCTACCCGGATGTAACTTCATACAAGACAAAAGCTCAGACATTTGTAATCCCTAACGGCTATGCGACCTATGGTGCAGGCAACTGGGCTGTAGGTTTAGCATTCAATGTTCCTTTTGGTCTTGGCACCGAATGGCCAACAGACTGGCCTGGAAGATATTTAGCCCTTAAGACTGATGTAAGAGCTTATACAATTACAGGAGAAGGCGCTTACAAAGTTATGGATAATCTTTCAATAAGCGCAGGACTTGTTTTTAGTTTTGCTACTGTCACAATTACACAGAAAATTCCTTATGCTACTGATCCGACACATCCTATTTTATTTAATGGAGATGCTTTAATCTCACTTGATGGAAAAGATAATTCTGCCTTTGGTTATAACTTCGGTATTCTTTATAAACCAACTAGCGAACTTTCTTTGGGAGCTTCTTTCCACAGCCAAATAAAATATAATTTCACAGGAACTGCAACAACAGTTGGCGCCACACAGTTAGCATCTAATTTTCCGGCAGGTGCAATAACGGCCAATCTTACTACTCCTTTTAATCTTACATTCGGAGCAGCCTATGATCTGATACCAGACTTAAAACTTTCAGCAGATTTTCAATATATCGGGTGGTCAAGTTATGATACTCTGGCTATTGATTTTACAAATGTTCCAAGGATCGCAAGCCCAAGATTATATGACAATTCATATATTATAAGATTAGGTGCAGAATATAAGTGCTGTAACAATCTTGCATTCCAGGGCGGAATATATTACGACAAGAATCCTGTTAAACCTCAATATCTTAATCCATCATTACCTGATGCAAACAGGATTTGTTTTAGTATTGGAGCCAGCTACAAAGTTACTAGCCATTTCGCTGCGGCAGTATCTTATTTATTTATAAGATCAAGCGAATTAACTGTAACAAATTCAAATGAGTTTGTAATTCCAACATATCCTACTGGTACTCAAAAATTCAACGGAACATATAATTCATTTGCTAACATTGGTTCGATCAGTTTGTCATATAGTTTATAAATAGAAAAGGATAATAAATTATGAGAAAGATTTTAAGAACAATTTTTATACTGACCTTTATATCGATTATAATAATCGGCTGCCAGGACAGGTCGAACCTGACAGCACCAACAGCACAATCTCCGATAAGTGGGCATGCAGATTTTGCACGTTTCGTTACAATAGGAAACAGCATAACAGCCGGATATCAGTCATCCGCATTATATCAAGACGCACAGGTATGGTCTTATGGAAATCAGATCGCTAAGTTAGTGAATACTACTTATGCAATTCCATTGATCTCGGACCCGGGTCTAGGAGGCCAATTACAGATTCATGCACTTTCACCTAATTTAGTACTCGTTCAGCAGCCAAGTTCAGGAGTACCATTGAATCTTCTATATTCTGCACCATATAACAATCTTGGCATTCCGGGTGCCTTGGTGTATGATGTTCTAAATGCAAAAGATTCCCTTACATGTTTTTCTAATGTATTCGGAGGAGTGCCAAATCCCTTCTTTAATTTAATATTAAGAGGTTTAGGCACACAATTTCAACAAGTTAAGCTTTTACAGCCAACAATGGTTACATGCTGGATTGGAAACAACGATGTATTAGGATATGCAACAAGCGGCGGAGTATCTCCAAGCGCACCAACTCCTTCTGCAACATTCAGTTACTTATATGCTCAACTTGGTGACAGTCTTGCTTCATTGGGAGCTAAGGTTGTAGTTGCAAATATCCCTGAAGTTACTACAATTCCTTTCTTCACAACTGTTGGACCTATGTTTGCTGCTCAAGCCCCCTGGGCTTATTTCCAGTCAAAAGGGCTTCCCGGATTCTGCTATGGCCATCATGAGGTCGGGGCAACTGGCATTGCTGATTCGTCAGATCTTGCTACATTAAAAGTACTTATAACTTTGCAAGGTCAGAGTGCTCTTGCATTTATAGGAGACACAACAGGAGCCTATTATACTGTAAATCATATTCCCGTACCGACAGGAGTAATTGTTCAATATCCATTTGGATTAGTTCCTTATAACCCATTCCCTGATCAATTTGTTCTTGATCCAACTGAAATACAAACTGCTGCGACTGCTGTTTCGGCATTTAACACAACGATAGCTAATGTCGCATCTGCTAAAGGCTTTGGACTTGTTGATATAAATGCATTATTCAATAATATTTTCCTTCAGAGTGTGCAACATGGTGGGCTTACGTATAGCGGAGTTGAATTCTCTGCATTCTTTATAACCGGCGGATTGTTTAGTCTTGATGGAGTCCATCCTACAAACCAGGGACAGGGACTTATTGCAGATGAATTTCTTAAGGTAATCAATACACAGTTCCAGGCAAGCTACCCCTTGATTAATCTTGCAACTATTCCGGGGTCACTTAATTTTGGAAAGAGAAGTTTCTCAAAGAAGTTTTCATTTGATGTATATAACTGGAACAATCTCGGTTTATAATATTCCTATAATATGAGGTGGTGTCAATTCATCACTTAAAAAACTATAACTTTATTAAAACAGAGCCCCGCTAAATGCGGGGTTTTGTTTATAATCTTGTGTGTCATTCCCGTCCACTCTTTCTACCATCCTTCGAAAGCGAAAATCCCCGGATCTAATAAAAGCAATTTATTTATTCTTTATTTCATTCAACATCAGTTTTGCTTCTACAAAGCGGCTATCATCATCTTCTTCCTGTTTAGGACTGGAAATGCACTTATTTAGTATTTCTCTGGCTGCCCCATAATCATCTTCCTTAATTAAAGATCTCGCATAATCAATATAAAACATCCTGAAATTTGGAAAAAGTAAAATCGCAGTCTTATATTCTTTTATTGCTATTTCATTGTCAGCCCATCCCAATCCTAAAACTGCTCTTGCAGGTGCCCATTTCTCACTTATTTTAGCATTTGTTCTTGCCAGAACATAATGCGCGAGTCCCTGAACATAATTTCCTCCGTTATTTAATTTAATGGCTTTCTCGCAGTCACTCTTTACTGAATTAACAACACCGCCCACAGTAAATACTCCCTTAAACAATGCGATTCTGCCGTTAGCAATAGCTCTTCTTAAATATGTCATTGATTTACTGGAGCCATAATTTATTGACATCTCTGCATAAGATAGTGCTTTTTGAAATACTTCCAACTGAGCATCCTTTTGATCGCTTGTATTTTCCGGCATATGAGTGCCTATATTAACATATGACCTGCTTATTCGCCACAGAATATCCCAGTTTTTAGGAGAGAGTTTATCTGCTTGTAAGTATTTATCTAATGCACTCTTATTATTGAATGAATCAGTAAATTTATCTCCTTCCTCAATCAATCTCTCTACCTGTTGGCCAAACATTAAAGAGCCGAAAATGATGATCAACAACAAAGTGACCTTATTAAATTTCATTTTTGTTTCCTTTATTGATTTAGAACCCAATTTGAAAAGGAAAATAATAGGGATTTGAAGAATAATCAACAAGAAAAGGCAGTTAAAATATTATTTCTCGTATATTTTATCATTATTAATTTTATATTTATAATAGAAAAACAAACGAAATAAGAAAAATGAAAATATTAGCTGGTTTAGTCTTTTCCTTTGCTGTTATATTATTGCTCCCGTCTTGTGCTTCTAAAGAAGTGACCAAGGATAATATTCCTAAAAAGGACTCTGTTTATGTATTCGATCTGGTTTCTCCGGATACAGTAAAAAAACAGGTACTCCCTGTGGAAAACACAACTATTCAAACTCCCCATTACATCGTTCAAATAGGAGCATTTTCAACAAGGGATAAGGCAGAATCATTTTCTGGTATTGCTAAAATAAAATTAAATTATGATATGACAATCAAATACAATGATGTGAAGGAATTGTACGTTGTTCAGCTGAGCCCTCCTTTTACTTCACGGTCTGAAGCCGAAAAGGTTAAAAATGATATTAGGCAATACAAGGAATATAATGACGCTTTTATTGTAACTGTAGATAAATAATTTTAACATTTAATGGGATGGTAATATGGCGCTGACAGCTTTTTCGATGAACAAGATACAACTTATCGGCAACCTTGGTAAAGATGCCGAGACTAGATTTACAACTAATAATGTTTCTGTTACCAGCTTTGGTTTAGCCACTACCAGCAGAATAAAAGGTAAGGACGGTAACTGGATTAACGAAACCACATGGCATAATATTGTTGCCTTCAGCCTTTCCGATTATATTAAGAACATTCTTAAAAAGGGAAAGAAATTCTATATCGAAGGAAGAATTTCAAAACGGGACTATACCGATAAAGATGGGAATAAAAGATATTCCGTCGACGTTATCGCCGATCTTATAATTCCATTTGAATCGGGAGGTGAATCCTCCGGTCCCCGTGAAGATTTTCAATCTAATCAGAATCAAATCAGTGAGCCTGATATTCAAGTCGAAGACAATGATGATCTCCCATTCTAATTTAAATGTTTAACAACATGAGGCTGATAGATACATTTGAACTCCGGTTGGCAGTATAAACTTGGTTTTCTATTATTATTATTTGTTCTGTCAGCCTTCTTTTCAGGTTCTGAAGTAGCTTTATTTTCATTAGATAAAAAAAAACTGCAGAATACGTTTGAGTCTAATCCCCTGATAAGGCGCTATCTTCAAAACCTTCTCGATTTCCCCAGAAGACTACTAGTTACGATTTTATTAGGGAATACCGTAATCAATGTTGCCGCATCTATCATTGCAGTCTCCCTTGCAATCGATTACTCTCATAGCTTCGGCTTGTCTCGGAACATTGCCCTCACAATTGAAATCATTTGTTTAACAATTTGCATCTTAATCTTTGGGGAATTGATTCCTAAAATTTGGGCGGCTAAAAACCCTGCAGCATTTGCTAAATTAATCTCAATTCCACTTTATTGGTTAAATATCCTCCTATTCCCCGTAGCCGAAATATTAACTGAAGCAATACGCTTATTAATTAGCAAGCTTAGAATTGATAAAAGGAAAAGTGCGATTCTCTCTGAAGAGATTACAGAACTTGCAAAACTTGGACACGAACGGGGAACTATTGTTGAAGAGGAACACGGACTCATCAGCAGTATCGTCAATTTCCGATCTGTGGCAGTTCATGAGGTAATGACTCCCAGAGTCGATATCGTCTCCGTCTCTGCAGAAACAAACTTTAATGAATTACTTGATATAATAACTAAAACTGGTCATAGCCGTATTCCCATTTACCACGAAGATCTTGATGAGATAATAGGCATAGTGTTTTCTAAAGATCTTCTGCCCTATATTAAGAATGTTGAATCAAGAACAAACTTTTCCTTAACCAAAATCGCCAGAAAAGCCATGTTCATTCCGAGGACTAAACTTATCTCCAGCCTGATGCACGATTTTCAGGAAAAGAAAATGCATCTTGCAATTGTAGTTGACGAGTATGGTGGTACTGCCGGTCTCATTACTCTTGAAGATATTATTGAGGAAATCTTAGGGGAAATTAGGGATGAATATGACAAAGAAGAAAATCCTGTTACAAAAGTGGGGGATAATAACTATATTATCCTCGGTAAATTATCTATAGTTAAGCTAAACGATTTGTTAAATACTACATTTAGTGAAAATAGTAATTACGAAACAGTTGCAGGAATGATTCTTAATCACGCAGGACAAATCCCTAAACAAGGCTATTCTTTTCAGATTGATGGCTACAAATTCATTGTTAAAGAAATACAAAATAAAAGAATTAAAAAAGTTCAGGTTGAAAAAATAAAATCAGAATGAAAAATAGTTGTTTTATAAGATTGGTATTTATATTAACTATTATTATCGGTGTAATAGTTTACCTCGTCCAAACCAAATGGGATACTATTAAAAATATGCTGGTAAATGTTCCTCGTAAGGGAATTGAAAAAAACCTGGTTAAATTTAAAGAGTCTCCTGAAAAGGATTCATTAAAAGCTCTTCTGGATGATTTCTTTTCTAAAAAACTGGTTAATTTTAATCAGTTAAATAATAATATGTTCGATCCATTGGTAACATCGCTTAAAGAAGCTAGTCATGATAGTTTAATAAACAAGGATAGATTAAATCAAATTAAACAGATATTAAAAAAGATTGAAGATGAAGGATCAAAGAAAGACCGAAATTAAAGTTGGCATTACAGTAATCATTGGAATATTTATATTCCTTTGGATTCTTGGATGGGCAAAGAACTTCAGCATTTCATCAAATTACAGACCGGTTGTTATTAAATTTGATAACGTAACGGGTTTGGAAATCGGAGATAATGTAGTGGTCATTGGTCTCCGGAAAGGATTTGTTAAAGATATGGAGATAAAACAAGATCATGTTTTAGTAACATTATCTATTAACAAGGATGTGGATTTAAGGGACGATGCACAATTTTCTATTTCAATGCTTGATCTTATGGGTGGTAAAAAAGTTGGCGTGTTACCAGGAGTTTCACAAACAGAATTCAATTACAATTCAATACATAACGGAATATTTTATGCTGATATTCCATCTGTCATGTCAATGTTGGGCTCTGTACAGGGAGATATTGTTGCCTCGTTAAAAGATATGCGCATCACTCTGAGCTCTGTTAACAAATATCTCACTGATGATAAACTTACAAATAACATTAAAAGCTCTGCTGCTAATCTTAATCTGATTTCGCAAAAGATGATCAGTATGATTGATGAGAATAGAGAAAGTTTTAAGAAACTGACTTCCAATGGCGTTGAAATTACTAATGAGACAAAGGATTTCATTAAAAATAATAAAGATGGAATAAAGACTTCAATTAACGAACTTCAGGTGCTCTTGCAGAAGGCCGATACACTTATGGTAGCGGCAAACGAATTTACTTCCGAGATTAAAAACAAGAATAATAATTTGGGGAAATTACTCTACGATAAAGAGTTGTATGAAAACCTTACTCAATCTGTCGCAAAGTTAAGTGAAATATCTAAAATCCTTCTTGAGCAGCTTAAGAAAGAAGGAATTAACATTGATGCGCATCTCAAGCTTTTCTAGAGAATATTAAAATATGATAATTGGAATCGGCATCGATATAATTGAAATTTCAAGAATTAAAAAAAGTATCGAGAAGTACGGCGATCATTTCCTCGATAAGATATTTACTCCCGGGGAAATTGAGTATTGTTTAAGTAAGGCAAATAAGTATCAGCACTTTGCTGCCCGTTTTTCTGCTAAAGAAGCTGTATCCAAAGCTATGTCCACAGGATGGAATAATGAATTCGGTTGGCAGAATATTGAAGTCTTTAATGAACCTTCGGGAATGCCATATGTTAAACTAAATGGCAAACTCGAATCCTTCCTGGCTGATGGTAAAGAATTAAAAATATCGATGAGCCATTCACAGGACTATGTTACCTGCGTAGCTATCATTTATAAAAGCGATCCGAATAAATAGTATTTACAAAGTACAATCTATTTACTATTTTATATATTAAATTTGATTTATTAAAGAAAGGAATAAGTCTTCGAACCAATTAAACCGACAAATGGAAAGCTAAACGCCAAAGTTCTTATCCTCAATCAGAGTTACGAACCATTAACTATTTGTAACATTAAAAAGGCAATGGTTCTTATCTATATGGGTAAAGCGGAGCTTCTACTCGACAATAAAAAGAAAGTAATCAGAACAGTAAGCAGGACATTCCCCTGGCCGAGTGTTATCCGTTTGAATTATTTTATAAAAGTTCCATACAAAAAAGTTGTATTGACCCGGAAGAATATATTGCGCAGAGATGAATATAAATGCGCCTACTGTGGTCGTAGCGATCTTCCTTTAACAATAGACCATATTATTCCTAAAGCAAAAGGGGGAAGTGAAAGCTGGGAAAATCTTGTATGCGCCTGTACAAATTGTAATAATAGAAAAGGCGGGCGTACGCCTGAAGAAGCTAATCTTCGATTATCATATAAGCCCTTCAAACCAAACCATATAATGTTTATTAAAACTAGTGTCGGCAAGCTTGACGAAAACTGGAAACCTTATCTTTACCTCATCTGATAAAATTTTCAAATTATTATCCCCATTATTGTTATTTTTGTTAATTATCATAAAGTATTATTAATGGCTAAAAAAAGAATTCTAAGCGGGATGCGTCCCACGGGCAAGCTTCATATTGGGCATTACGTGGGTGCTCTCGAAAATTGGATTAATCTTCAGGATGATTATGATAATTTTCATCTGATTGCAGATTATCATGTGCTTACTACAACTCTTAATACAGATGATATCTATAATAACTCAATCGAAATGCTTATAGATTGGCTATCTGCCGGTCTTGATCCTCAAAAAAATCTTATGTTCAGACAGTCCCAGATAAAAGACCACGCTGAACTCCATTTGATTTTATCAATGCTTATAACCGTTAACCGACTTGAAAGAAATCCCACTCTTAAGGATCAGGTGCGCGATCTTAATATCGAGCACATAATCTATGGACATTTGGGTTATCCCGTTCTTCAGACTGCTGATATTCTTTTATACAAGGGCGATCTCGTTCCTGTCGGCGAGGATCAGGTTCCCCACGTGGAAATATCAAGGGAGATCGCAAGGAAATTTAATAACCAGTATGGTGTTGTATTTCCTGAACCTGAGCCTAAACTATCTAAGTTTGCGCGTCTTCCGGGTCTAGACGGTGATGCCAAAATGAGCAAGTCCCTTGGGAATACAATATTCCTGTCGGATGAACCCGAAATAGTTAAAGCAAAACTTAAAAAAGCAGTAACCGATCCCAACAAAATTAGAAAAGGCGATTCCGGTAACCCCGACATATGCCTCATATTTGCCTACCATAAGAAATTTAATCCCGGTGAGATTGAAGAAATTAACGCAGGATGTCGTTCAGGTGTCTTAGGATGCTTTGATTGTAAAATGAACTGCGCCTCTAAAATATCTTCATTGCTTGCTCCTATTATAGACAAAAGGCAATATTATGAAAATAATCTCCCTCTCATAAAAGATATTCTTGCTGATGGTGAGCTTAAAGCTAAAAAGATTGCCGCAGCCACTATGAATGAAGTGCACGAAAAAATGAATCTCGGATAAACTTTGTATAAGATCAAATTAGATAAGTTCGAAGGACCTCTCGATCTCTTGCTCTTCTTTATTAAAAGAGATGAGCTGGATATTTATGATATCCCTATCTCTAAAATCACAGGTGAATTCCTTCAGTATGTAAATCTTATAAAGATGCTTGATCTGGAAGTTGCCGGCGATTTCATTCTGATGGCATCTACTCTAATGCATATTAAGGTTAGAATGCTCCTGCCAAGGGAGATTGATGAAAAAGGCGAGGAGATTGATCCCCGGGCAGATCTTATTGCCGCTCTTCTCGAATATAAAAAGTACAAAGAAATGAGTGAGGAGCTTTCTTTCTTTGAATCTATTCAAAGAAAGCTTTCTTTCAGGGGAAATTTTTCCTTGGATAATAAGGAAGCCCCCCCGGAGTACGATGTTTTATTAAAAAATATTACTATTTTTGACCTAGCCAAAGCATTTAAGAAAGCGATTGATGGGCTTAAACCTCAGCCGGTACATGAAATAAATAAAATAAATGTGTCAGTAGATGAACAGATTGAATATATTCTAAATCGCCTGAATTCTGAGATCGAAGTCCATTTTCTAAGTCTTGTGGAAAATATGCGTGAAAAAATAAGAATAGTAATTACCTTTGTTGCATTGCTTGAATTAACAAAAAATGGTGCCGTTCTAATTAAAGAATCTCCTGATTATAATGACTTTGTACTTGTAAAGGGTTTAATTGGATAATATATATAATTCTGTTATTGAAGCTCTGATATTTTCCTCGGATGACCCGATCAGTTCCTCCGAAATCCTAAAAGCAATAAAAGGAATAGATGGCGAGGATATTCAGATTTCACGTAATGAAGTAGATAATGCCGTTGATGAATTGAATAAATGCTATGACCAACAGGGCTTGGCTTTTTCCATACAAAAAATAGCTAATGGATATCTCTTTGCTACAAAACCTGATAATGCAAAATATGTAGGTTATCTTTCATCCGAAAAAAGCAAACGCAGACTAAGCCAGGCTGCCCTTGAAACCCTTGCTATTATTGCCTACAAACAGCCTCTTACTAAACCTGAACTAGAAACTATTCGGGGTGTCAACGCAGATTATATTATTACTACGCTTTTGGAAAAAAACCTTATTACTATTTCAGGGCGCGCTGAAACTATCGGCAGACCTCTTCTCTATAATACTACTGATGAATTCCTGAAATACTTTGGCTTGAATAAAATTACAGATCTTCCTAAGCCCCGTGAAATTGAAGATATCATGCAGGATGAGGACTTCCTTGAACAAAAACAAAAAATTATGATGAACGCTCTTGAAGAACAGGTTCAGAATGAAGTTGAACCCGAAGGAAATAATGACAATGCGCCTGAATAAATACCTCGCAAGTTGTGGCGTAGGTTCAAGACGGAAGGTTGAAGAACTTATTGTCCAGGGCAGGGTAGAGGTAAATAATAAAACAATTATCGATCTTGCCTGCCAAATCAATGAAGAAACCGATCATGTAAAAGTTGACGGTCAAAAACTTGCTCTCCGCCAGCATGTCTATTATCTCCTTAACAAACCTAAAGGCGTAATTACTACTACCGCCGATGAAAGGGATAGAAAAACTGTGGTCGATATTATCGATACTAAAGAAATTATATTCCCTGTCGGCAGGCTCGACTATAACACCACCGGCGTATTATTTCTCACTAATGATGGTGAATTCTCCAATCTTGTCACCCATCCGAAAAATAAAATTCCCCGTGATTATGAAGTTCTCCTTGATAAACCCCTTGATGATAAAGATAAAGAAAAATTGCTGAAAGGTATCTACCTCGATGGTGAAAGGGGGAGATTTAAGCAGATAGTTTTTCCAAAGAAAAACCATTTTAACTCTATGGTAGTTACTGCTGTCGAAGGACGAAACCATTTCGTAAAGAAAATGTTTGCCGCTCTAAGTTATACCGTAAAAGCACTTAACAGAGTAAGCTTCGCAGGTATCTATGCTGATATACCTGTCGGCAATTATCGTAAATTAACACAACAGGAAATTGATTGGATCATTCATAAATATGGTCACTAAAACATTTACATTATATATAATACTGTTCGCCTTCATTTCCGTAAATGCACAGGAAAAAAAGGATACTGTTAGTCAAACACTCCCAAGATATTCCGTTTCTACTCTGCCGGAATTCTGGAACCAGATGGATGATATTTTTAATGATCCGAGTTTCAGTAACGCCAATTGGGGAGTAGTAATTCAGTCTCTCGAAACAGGAGAGTATTTCTATAAAAAAAATGAAGATAAGCTGTTCCTCCCTGCATCCAGTTTAAAACTCTTTACTACCGCAGCAGGCTTAATCCAGCTTGGACCCGAATACAGGTTCACCACAAACATATACAAACGCGGTATTATCGATGGCTCTATTCTCAAAGGTGATCTTATCATTCAGGGTAGGGGAGACCCAACCATTTCAGCAAGATTTTATGGCGGGGATATGCTGCGCCTATATAACTTATGGGCAGATTCTCTCCTTAATTTAGGCATATACGAAATTTCCGGTAATATCATTGGAGATGATTCTGAATTTGATGACCGCGGACTCGGTGAAGGTTGGGCTTGGGATGATGAAAGCTATTGGTACTCAGCTCAAGCCAGTGCAATTTCTTTTAATGATAATTGTGTAGATATTTCTGTCTTTGTAAAACAGGATAAAAAAACCTCTAAAGTCTTTATGCATCCTGATACTAAATATGTTACTATATCTAATGAAGTAACTGTGGTTCCTAAAGATTCAACTACCGATATCGATGTTTACAGGGAAAGAGGCACAAATTTAATTACTGTATCAGGTACTATTAAAGTTGATTCTGATACTGTCAGAACATTTTGCACTGTTAATAACCCTACCCGGTTTGCAATGGTCGTATTGAGAAATGCTCTTGAAAAAAAAGGAATTACTGTCACCGGTTCAACTATGACTGAAGACGATCTCACCCTGCCCATTGATTATAAACATGCAGATTTTCTATTTACTAACTTATCCCCCCCTTTAAGGGAAATTATTAAGGTAGTTAATAAAAATAGCCAGAATTTTTATGCAGAACAGATATTAAAAACTATCGGACTTGAAGCTGCACATTACGGCACACGGGAAAATGGGATTCAAGCTGAGTTTGATATATTTAAAGATATGGGAATAAATACTGATGGCATGGTAATGGTCGATGGAAGCGGTCTTTCAAGATTGAATTTAGTATCCCCCAGACACTTTATTTCCTTGCTAAATTATATGTTCAAGAGTAAATACTATATACCATATTTTAATTCATTGCCTATCGCTGGTGTCGATGGTACACTTGCCACTCGGCTAAAGAATACCAGGGCAGAAGCAAAAATAAGAGCCAAAACCGGTTACCTAACCGCTGTTCGTAGTCTTTGTGGTTATGCACTTACTGGGGATAACGAACCTGTCGCCTTTTCTATTATTGTCAATAACTTTAATGTACCCGTTAAGCTTGCCGAAAATGTACAAGACCTTGTATGTCTCCGCCTCTCTAACTTTAAACGCAAATAGCTATTTCCTATCCTCCCCCTTAAAATGTATCATAATGATATTCCTTATTCTATGCGCAAAATGAGCGATAGATATGCGACTCAGATACGGCTCAGAATACCCGTAGATGGATTCCAATAATTTCCTTGTTTTGAATATATTGTAACATTATGAGACGTTCCTATCAATTAAGTTCTTATTTTTATCCCCCTCACTATTGCTATAAATATCAAAAATATTTATTGTTGAATAAGCGCTTTTATTAGCGTGGGATAAATTGGTTTCAGGCTAATTCCGTAACTGAAAGATATCTATTAACCTCTCATGTAGAAGGTGCATATGAAAACAACTATAATCTTTTCATTTGTTCTCTTTTTAACATTTGGCGTTTATGCACAGAACAACCCAAATGATCTTGTGGTACTCCACTACGATAATGATTATGTCAATGCGATAGGTTCCGCTAATACGGATTTTATAATCGCCGCTAAATTCAATCAGTATTTGATTGCTCCGTTTTATGGACAATCCATAGTACAAATTAAAGTTTATATTAAGAATCCAACAGTAGGGAATACAGGAGTAGTAAAAATTTATAGTGAAGGTAGTTCAGTTGCTCCTGGCGAGTTAATATATTCTTCTTCGCCCGTTCATGTCGACTCCAATTCATGGAATACAATTCCTATCACTGATCTTGTAACCATTCCGCCATCCGACCTATGGATTGCGTTTGAAGCCACCTCCGGTCCTTCAGGGTCGCACTCCTGGGCAGGTTGTGACTCCGGTCCAAATGATCCAGATGGTCAGTATATCTATTTAGGAGGTGCCTGGCGTAGATTAACAGCACTTGGCGCATTTTTGACATATAACTGGAACATCAGAGCAGTAATCGAAACAGTTACGCAAATTAAATCCGAAACATTACCGGCACATTCTTCATTGCAGCAGAACTATCCCAATCCCTTCAATCCCACTACAACAATTAACTTCTCCCTAACAAGAGATTCATGGGTAAATCTAAAAGTCTATAACATACTTGGACAAGAAATAGCAATCTTACTAAACACCCGTGCATCTGCCGGGGATCATAGTGTCAATTTCAATGCCGACAAATTACCCGCAGGAATATACATTTACAAATTGATAGCTTCAGGAAATAACACCCCAAATTACACTTCAGTTAAAAAAATGATAATTGAGAAATAGAATATTATAGGTGCTGAATTTTACCTTTTAACAATAATTATTTTTAATTTATATTAATAGATTTTATTAATAATTGCTCAACAGGGATATACATGAAAAATTATTTAATAGCCGCTATATTGATCTCAAGTTGCTTTGCACAATTCCTTTTTGCACAACAGAATACAAACACCGGAATATTTGTTGACCCTAAGGAAGGGTATTATGAAGATATACTGAAAGCACTTGACGATTATACCCCATCCAAATCAAAGAAAAAAGATTACATTGTCGATTTCAATGGTTTAGATATCCCTAAATCAGTTGATGAATTTACAGCCTGCTGGTATAACCCTCCTGTTTCTCAGGGACGTACAGGCACCTGCTGGAGTTTCTCAACTACCTCATTCCTTGAGTCCGAAGTTTACCGCCTACATAACAAGAAGGTAAAACTCTCTGAAATGTATACTGTCTATTGTGAATATATCGAAAAGATTAAAAGATTTATTAACGAAAGAGGAAACTCTGAAATAAGCGAAGGCTCTGAAGCAAACGCTGTTACTCGGATATGGAAGCAATATGGCGTTATCCCTGAAGAAGCTTATACGGGCTTGAAAGTCGGGCAGAAGTTCCACGATCATAAACAAATGATTAGCGAAATAAAAGGATTCCTGCAGAATCTTAAAACAACAAACGCATGGGATATTGAAGCCGCAGTAAGAACTGTTAAATCCATTCTGGATCATTATATGGGGACACCCCCTAAAGATTTTCCATACTTAAGAATAAATTATACCCCTCAGGAATTTCTTGCAAACTATCTTCGATTAAACCCTGATGATTATGTTGATGTTATGTCACTCAAAGAAAAACCTTATTTCAAGCAGGTTGAATATGAAGTGTCTGATAACTGGTGGCATGATTCCTCTTATTACAATGTCCCGTTGGATTTATTCATGTCTTCCATTAAATCGGCAATTAAGAATGGTTATTCGATGTGCATCGGCGGAGATGTCTCTGAACCCGGGCATGACGGGTGGCATAATGTTGCAATTATTCCTTCATTCGATATCCCTTCGGAATATATCAATGATGATGCACGTGAATTCCGTTTCAATGATAGCACTACTCAAGATGATCATGGACTCCATTTGATTGGATATAAAATTCACAACAGTAGAACTTGGTTCCTTATAAAGGATTCCGGTGCAAGTGCAAGGAACGGCAACGCTAAAGGATTTTATTTCTTTGATGAAGACTATGTTAAATTGAAGATCATGGACTTTATGGTTCACAAAGAGGCTGTGAATGATCTGCTCTCTAAAATGGCGAAATAAAAAAATCGTTCTTAATAATCTGATTACATATTCTTATTTTGTAACACTGGTAATAACCATATGGACATATGAATAAAATTAAAATTGCTTATTATATTCTCCTTTTTATCAGTGCAGTTGAATTGGGTAGGGGACTTCAACTGATCTATAACCCATTGTTCTGGGATCCTTTGTATCCTTATGTCCGCTTGACTTTATTACTCCAGATTCTTATATCCGCCTTCCTATTCATAATAGCCCGCATCCTCAAACCAGTGGAGAGTAAGAAATCCACATAAAACTACAATTCTAAAACCTGTATAACCAATCCCTGATCTTATTTTTCAGTAAATCCCGATAGTTACTTATATTTAAAATTGGAATTATTTTATTATTGGAGGATCTTTTGGAACTACCGCAGGATGATATAAATGTACTTATTAAACGAAGATTTGAAGAACTTGACGAATTAAAGAAAAAAGGAATTGAACCCTTTGCTTACTCTTTTGATGTTGATTCCGATTCGCAAACAATAAAAGAAAAATATAAAGATGGGGAGGAATTTAATGTAAAGATCGCTGGAAGAATAATTGCTATCCGGAGAATGGGGAAAGCCTCATTTACTCACATTCAGGATCACCTTGGGAAAATTCAGATCTATCTTAGAAAAGATGATATCAATGAAATGTACGATGCCTTTAAGCTTATGGATATCGGTGATATTATCGGCGTGGAAGGTTTTGTGTTCAGAACAAAGACTGGGGAGGTTTCCGTTCACGTTAGGAGTCTCCAGATACTCTCAAAATGCCTACGCCCTCTGCCCACTCCAAAAGAAACAGTCGATGAGCTGGGCAATAAGGTTATTCATGATCAGTTCACCGATATTGAACTCCGTTACCGCCAGCGTTATGTCGATTTAATTGTAAATCCTCAGATAAAGGATACTTTTATCAAGAGAAGCAGAATTATTTCTTCTATGAGAAGGTTTCTTGATTCTAGCGGCTATCTTGAAGTTGAAACTCCTGTCCTTCAGCCATTATATGGTGGTGCTGCTGCTCGACCATTTGTTACTCACCATAATACTCTTGATACAAAACTCTACCTCAGAATAGCTGATGAGCTTTATCTGAAAAGACTTATTGTCGGCGGCTTTAATGGTGTTTATGAAATATCCAAGGATTTCAGAAATGAGGGTATGGATAGGACTCACAATCCTGAATTTACTATGATGGAATTGTACGTCCCGTATAAAGATTATGAATGGATGATGAAATGTGTCGAACAGATGGTCTTTAGTATTTGTACCGAGGTTTTCGGTGGTCCTGAGTTTGAATTTGAGGGGAATAAAATAAACTTTAATCCTCCCTGGCAGAGAGTTTCTATGATCGATGCCATTAAAGAAAAAACCGGTGTCAATGTAATTACTGCTTCTGATGATGAAATAATGTCGGCAGCTAAAAAATTTGGTGTTGATATTAAGAATGCAGTTGGAAGAGCCAAACTTATTGATGAACTTTTTTCCGCTACCGTGGAACCTGGTCTGATTCAGCCCACATTTATTATGGATTATCCGTTGGAACTTTCCCCCTTGGCAAAGAAACATAGATCCAAAGAAGGAGTTGTGGAAAGATTTGAAGGATATGTTGCGGGACGCGAAATATGTAATGCGTTTTCTGAACTTAATGATCCCTTGGAACAGAAGCAAAGATTCCTTGGGCAGTCACGATTGATCGAAGAAGGGGATGAGGAAGCACATCAGATAGATGAAGATTTTATTCGCGCTCTTGAGTATGGTATGCCCCCTACTGCTGGTTTGGGCATTGGGATTGACAGGTTAACTATGCTTTTCACTGGTCAGTCATCTATAAGGGATGTTATCTTCTTTCCCCAGATGAAAACTGAGGTTAAAGATTAGCAGCTCGTTTTTTCCATTTTGTCATTAGGATCATAATTTGAAATATAGCATAATTATCCCTGCTCTTAACGAAGAAAAATTATTACCCGGTATATTGGATCAGTTGAATGATCCTTTATTAAAAAATAAATTTGAATATGAAATTATCGTTTCAGATGGCGGAAGCACTGATAATACTATTCAGATAGCTCAAAAAAAAGCTGATGTTGTCAAAAGCCATCGTTTGGATTATAAACAAAATATTGCTCAGGGAAGAAATGAAGGTGCAAAATTAGCTCAGGGAAAAATACTCATTTTTCTAAATGGAGATATACACCTGCCTTCTGCCGTTGATTTTTTTAATTACATAGACAATATGTTTTTAAATAGTAATTATCTCGCTATGACATGTGTTGTTAAAGTATTCCCTGAAGAGGAAATCCTTAGTGACCGGCTTTTTCACTGGGGATATAACACATATTTTAAATCGTTAAATAAGTTTGGTATCGGAATGGGAAGAGGGGAATGTCAGATCGTTAGAAAATCCATTTTCAATAAAGTAAATGGAAATAACGAAAAACTTGCTGCCGGGGAAGATTTTGACCTCTTTCGCAGGATTAAAAAACATGGGGATATCTTATTTACTGATAAGATTGTAGTATATGAATCTCCGCGAAGGTATAGGAAACTGGGATATGTGGGGGTTTCATGGTCATGGGCAAAGAATGGATTATCTGTGTTATTTAAAAATCGATCTATTTCAACAGAATGGGAACAAGTAAGGTAATTATGAAAAAATATCTTATAGTATTATTGTTTAGTTCGGTTTTGTTTGCGCAGACTGAATATGTACCCGTTAACAATAATGTGTATACATTTCTGGAAAGAATGGACGCTCTGGGTTTTATATCCAGTTACAATTCCTTCGAGTTGCCAAAGACGAGACATGAAATTGTGTCGTTCATCAAAGAAGTAGATCTTCATAAGGATAAACTTGATGCCGTTGATCATTCAATCCTTGACGATTTAAAAACAGAATTCGAATACGATCTTTATGGCACATTGAATAATTCTATGTCCCTGTTTGGAAAAGGAGATTATAATCCTTTCAACCAAAAAGAAAAATATATCTATACTCAAGCTGATTCAGGACTGGGGACACTTTTTATTAATCTTACCGGTGAAGCAGATGGAATTATTAAAAGCGATAGAACCGCTAATAAAACAACGTCGGCAAAGCTTGGAATTATTGGTGGTGAGATTAGGGGAACTGTGTTGAATAATTTTGGTTTTTACATTAGTGGCAGTAATGGCTTATTGTTGGGAGATAAGGAGACTTCTTTCTTGCAAAAGGATTTACAATATAATTTTAAGTTAAATGAAAAGCCGGGATCTACCTTTTTTGATGAAACTGCCGGATATTTAACTGCCGATTTTAATCTTATAAGATTTAAGATTGGAAGGGACAGGATAAAAATAGGATATGGATATATCGGTGCGCTGATTGATGATAATTCTCCTCCTTTTGATTATATCGGAATGAATATAAATTATGGCATCCTTACTTTTTCTTACTTTCATGCTAAAATAGCTGGTTACCCTGGAAATCAGCCGGATAGTGTAACAGCTAGTGTAAACCTTGTTGGGGAAAAATATATCGGTTATCATCGGATTGGAATCAATCCTTCAAAGTATACGGAATTTGGAATTGGGGAATTTATAATTTATGCAAACAGACCTCTTGAGTTTTCTTATGTTAATCCGTTTAATTTCTATAAATCAGCTGAACATGCTGGGCAGGATCGGGATAATTCGATGTTGTTTTTTGATATCTCCAATAGGTCAATTTGTGGTCTGAAATTATACAGCTACCTTTTACTTGATGATATTGACTTCGGAAAATTATTCACTGGCTGGTATGGAAACCAGACTATCTGGAATTTAGGATTGACCTCATCAAATTTCTACAAATATCTTCCCCTCGATATCAAAGCAGAATACCAAAGAATTGAACCATACGTATTTACTCATCGTCTGCAGTATAATAATTTTACAAATCTTGGCTATCCACTCGGAACATTTACGTCTCCTAATAGTGAATTGTTTTTTACAGAATTAACTTATAGATTCAATTATAGATGCTCTGGTTCATTGGGGTTTATCTATGGTATTCATGGTGCCAATCCTATTAATCCGGATGGTTCTGTGCTTAACGTTGGAGGAGATATTAACTTGGGGCATAGGGCATTTGACAGTGAGACTATTCATTTCCTGAATGGTGATTTGGAATATCAACGGATTGTTAGTGCATCTATAAATTATGAGCCTTATAAAGAAATAAATCTTATTCTAAAGATAAATTATTTGAACCTGTCCCTGCAGAATTCAGTTTATCAAAAAGAGATACAATC
Organism: Ignavibacteriales bacterium; assembly: GCA_003141435.1. Classification (GTDB taxonomy): domain Bacteria; phylum Bacteroidota; class Ignavibacteria; order Ignavibacteriales; family Ignavibacteriaceae; genus Fen-1301. The sequence continues at coordinate 37,308 of PLLW01000110.1, read as the reverse complement.
GTTTTTCACCCTGGAAGCTAAATTATGATTGGAGATTATATGAAACATGGTAAAATAAAATTTCCATTTACTATAATAATACTTGTGCTTGGAATTGTACTTGGGTTTCAGATTCAGAAAACCTTTTCAAATGATCATCTCAATGATAGCATAGCAAAGTTCAGCGATGTTCTCACTTATACTGAAAAATATTATATGGAGGATGTGGATTCCCCAAAGCTTGTAGAAGCTGCCATAAATGGTATGCTGACTAAACTTGATCCCCACTCTGTTTATATCCCTGCTAAGCAGCTTGAATCTGTTGAAGAGTCTTTTAGGGGAGATTTTGAAGGCATAGGAATTGAATACCAGGTTGTCAACGATACACTTACAGTTGTTTCTCCGATAACAGGCGGACCGAGCGAAGCCCTGGGTATTATGAGCGGAGATAGAATTGTAAAAATAGACGGGATAAGCGTTGTTGGAATAAACAACGAAGATGTTAGAAAAAAATTACGTGGTAAAGCTGGCACTAAAGTTAAGGTTTCTATTCTAAGGCCTGGAATTATAAGGTTACAGGATTATGAAATTACAAGGGATAAAATACCTATCTATTCCGTTGATACCCACTTTATGATTGATAATCGGACAGGCTACATCAGTATATCAAGATTTTCCGAAACTACTTATGATGAAGTTTTAAGCGCTTTGAATGATCTTAATTCAAAGGGGATGAAACAGCTTATATTTGACCTTAGGGGAAACCCCGGCGGTTATTTGAATCAGGCAGTTAAAATTTCTGATCTGTTCTTAGATGGCAGAAAAAAAATTGTCTATACGAAAGGTAGAAAAGAGGAGTTTAATGAAGAATATTATTCTGGGGAATATTCAGCATTTGAAAAACTACCCTTGATAATTCTGGTTAACAAAGGAAGCGCTTCGGCAAGTGAAATTGTATCAGGTGCTGTGCAGGATTGGGATAGGGGCTTAATTGTCGGGGAAACTACTTTTGGGAAAGGATTAGTCCAAAGACAATTCACTCTTCCCGATAATTCTGCCCTAAGACTTACTATATCTCAGTACTTTACACCATCAGGCAGATTGATCCAGAGAGATTATAAAAATAAAAAAGACAAGGATGAATATTATTCTCAGGCTGGTAATTCAAAAGAAGAAGAGGGTAATAATCTTAATCATAAAGCGGAAGGTGATTCTTCCTTGAAAGTATTTAAGACAAATGGAGGCAGGATTGTATATGGCGGCGGCGGTATAACTCCGGACTATATAGTTAAGACAGAAGATATCACTGACTATACTACTGAACTGCTTAAGAATAACATATTTTATCAGTTTGTTTTACAATATCTGGATAACCATGCTTCGGAGATAAAAACAAAATATCATGCTGACTTAAATCTATTTCTGAATGACTTTAAGATATCATCAGGGACAGTAAAAGATTTTACTGATTTTGCTTCTTCTAAAAATGTAAAAATGAATGAGGAAGAATTTAAAAAAGATAATGCATATATAGCTGTACGCCTAAAAGCGCAGATTGCAAGAAATTTTTGGAAAAATGAAGGATGGTATCAGGTGCTTCTTAAAACCGATAACCAGATTGAAAAAGCAGAAACATTATTTCAAGAGGCAAAAGATCTCGCTAAATTAAAATGAAAAGACTAATATTTGTACTTATTCTGATTCCGGTATGTCTTTTCCTTTCGGGGAATTCCTCAGTTAATAAAATAAAGGAGTATGAATTCGGATTTTTTTCAGATAAACAAATGCAGGTAGGGGAGGAGCTAACCTATGTGGTTAGTTATTCTTTTATAAAACTAGGAGAGATTAAATTAATTGTTAAGGATAAAAAAGAAATAAAAGGGAAAGTTTATTATAACACTGTGACTTACATTAATTCATATAGCGGGATCCCCTTTGTTAGTCTTCACCAGATATATGAAAGTAAGATCAACAAGAATTATACTTCCGATTCCTTTAGGGGAATAGTAAAACATGACGAATATTCAACTTTTACTGAATATACTTTCGATTATAAGAATTCTAAAACAAAAATTAAAAAAGGTAAGGTTAATCCCTATCAGTTATGGACTGATTCTACTGCAGACTTGAGCAACCAGACGCAGGACGGGCTGTCTATTTTTTATTATGCAAGAATGAATCTAGGTACACAAAAATCAGTTAATGTTCCTTGCTTTGTAAATGAAAAGTATGAAACTACTAAAATAAATTTTTATACGTATGTTCAGAAAGTAGAAATTGATGCCGTGGATTATGATATCTCCTGCTTAAGGCTTGATGGCAGAATGGATTTTATAAGTATATATGGCTTAACGGGATATTTTGAAGGATGGTTTTCCAATGATGAGGCATCTATCCCTATAGGGGCTAAAATGCAGGTCTTTCTTGGAAATGTAAAACTGGAATTAAAACAATGGAAACGGGTCGGATGGACTCCACCAAAATATAAAAACTAAAAATTTATCAATATCTATATTGTTTCAATACAATTCACTTCAAAGAAATGCTTAAAATTAAAATATAATTCTTTATTTTTAATTACGTGGTTAAAAACTTACATATAAATTATTCGGGAAAAACTGATTTTAATAAAATAATTATTCACAGTATTGTGAGTTATCTCAAAAACGAACTTAATTTCTGTATAAATGTGGTTACAGTAAATTTTATTTCATCTAAAGAAATTACTTTTTTGAATATTAAGTACTTGAACCATCATAATTCTACAGATATAATTACATTTAATTATTCAGGCAATAAATCTGAACTTGATGGTGAAATTTTTATTTCTATGGATGATTGCAGGAACAATGCCGTTAAGTTCGGTGTTAAATTTAAAGAGGAGATGATTAGACTTGTTATTCATGGTTTTTTGCACCTATTAGGTTACAATGATAAAAACAAGGCAGAAAAAAAGAAGATGTTTGAATTGCAAGAAAATCTGTTAAATAGTTGTAAATTTGCATTATAAATAATTAGTTAAATATGGTATCAGAGATAGTTGAAGTTATTGTAAAGGTTTTTGAAGGGATTAAAAAGGAAAATTCTCTCTTGGAGGTTGAAAAATTTCTTTCAGCAGGAGACATTTACCACAAAAACATAATTCCCGCAGCATATAGTTGGATTTATGACAAATCCGTCAGGGATAACTTAAGGGATAAAGAAATCAGGCTTGCCGTAGAAAGTGGCTTCAGAATTTTATCAAATGAGGAAAAATCCATGTTCGGGGAAGATATAGAAAAATATTTAATGCACCTGTACAATATCGGTCTATTGAAAAGTAATGATATAGAAAAAATTGTAGAACTGGTGCAGTTGTTCCCCGAAAACGCTAAAAATCTGGATAATATAAATCTATTGATATTATCTTTGTTCTTTGATACCGATAAAAAATCCCTACCAGGAAGTAGGTATATTTTATATTCATCCGATACAATAAATTAAAAAAAAGAGTTTTATGAGTAAAAATCTTGTCTTGGTGGAATCACCGGCAAAGGCTAAGACTATAAATAAGTATCTCGGCAAAGATTATGTTGTCGAGGCAACTATTGGTCACATAAGAAACCTTCCTAAAACTAAATTAGGGGTAGATGTTGATGATAATTTCAAGGCTCCTTATCTGAACATCAGAGGTAAAGGAGATGTTATAAAAAAGATTAAATCATTAGCATCTAAAAGTAAAAATATTTTTATAGCAACTGACCCTGACCGCGAAGGAGAAGCTATCGCTCAGGATATAGCTGATGTTATTGTTGGTATTAGTGGCTTGAATATTCATAGAGTTCTGTTTAATGAAATAACTAAAGGTGGCGTACAGAAAGCCATGAAGGATCCAAGACATATTGACGATGACCTTGTCTCTTCTCAACGCGCCCGTAGAGTGATGGACAGAATCATTGGGTATAAGATTAGTCCTTTCCTCTGGAAAGCCGTTATTGAGCAATCTGGAGGTACCTCGCTGTCTGCAGGGCGTGTGCAGTCTGTCGCGCTTAAATTGATCTGCGACAGGGAAGCAGAAATAGGAAAATTCCATCAGGTCGAATATTGGTCAATTTGGGGAACATTTGGAACTGATAGAGGGGAAACATTTAAAGCAAAACTCTTCAGCATTGGCAATAAAGATATTAAGACTTTGCATAAAGCCAATATGTCTGATGAGGAAATGAATGAATTCTTGTTGAGTAATATCCCGCTTAGTGATGAAACGACTGCTTCTTATCATTTTAATAGACTGAAAGAAAAAGAAAACTTTTATATTTCAAATATTCTGAAAAGAAATACAAAAAGAAATCCGCCCGCTCCATTTATTACCAGTAATTTGCAAGCCGAAGCTTCAAGAAGATTAAGAATGCGTCCTAAGCAAACTATGGTGCTTGCTCAGAAGCTTTATGAGGGGGTAGATTTGGGTAAAGATGGTACTTTAGGTTTAATTACCTATATGAGAACTGATTCTACAAGGATTAGTGAGGACTTTGCAGCTGATACCAAAGATTTTATTATCAATAACTTTGGCAAGGAATTTCTGCCTGCTGGATATAATGTATTCAATAAAAAAAATGGCATAGTCGTTCAGGATGCACATGAGGCTATAAGACCTACTTCATTAAAGTATACACCTGATTTTGTTAAACATTTTCTTGATAAGAGGTCATTCCAACTATATGAACTTATCTGGAAAAGGTATATCGCTTCCCAAATGAATCCTGCACTTATGGAAACTACGTTAATTGAAATTTCAGCGGATGAATTTTTATTCAAAGCTTTTGGAACTGCTGTAAAATTTAATGGCTTTATGCAGATTTATGAGGAGGTTAATGAACTGAAAGATGATGCTGAAGAGAAAGGGGAGTATAGGAACGAAAAAATTCCATTCGGCTTGGTTAAAGATGAAAAACTCAACCTTGATGACCTGCATAAAAATCAACATTTCACAAAGCCCCCCGCTAGGTTTACTGAGAGTACTATAATTAAAGAGCTCGAAAGTAAAGGGATCGGAAGGCCTAGTACTTTTTCTTTAATCGTTAGCACTATTCAGGATAGGAAATATGTTGAAATGATTGAGAGAAAACTTATTCCAACTAAACTTGGTAAGTCTGTAAATACTATCCTGGTTAAGAATTTCCCTGAGATTATAAATGAATCATTCACTTCTTCTATGGAAAATGAGCTGGACCAGATTGCACGGGGTGAAAATGACTATGTGAAAGTACTTAATGATTTCTACGGTCCATTTGCCCATGCATTGAAGAATGTGGAAAATAAAATTGAAAAGATAATTTGTGATAAATGTGGTTCTGAAATGGATATTAAGGTGGGCAGGTTTGGTAAATACCTCGCTTGTTCAAAATACCCGGAATGTAAGAATATAAAATCATTTAAGGATTATTTCTTGCAGAATCAGGAACCTGAATTTACAGGTGAGTTATGTGAGAAGTGTGGAAGCAGGACGGTGTTTCGGGAAGGTAAATTCGGCAGGTTTATAGGGTGCGAAAAATATCCAGATTGTGACTTTGTAAAAAATATTTCACTTGGTCTGAGTTGTCCGAAGTGTTCAGAAGGCTCAGTAGTTGAACGAAAGACAAAAAGAAAAAGGTCGTTTTATGGATGTTCCAGGTATCCAGATTGCGATTTTATAAGTTGGTATAAACCGGTGTCCGAACCTTGTCCGCATAATGACAGTCCCTTTATGGAACAAAGATTTTCACAGAAGAAAGGAAAATTTCTAAAATGCCCTGAATGCGGTATTGAAGTTATTCCGGAAGAAGTAGAAGAACTCGAAGGATAATGCTGATAAAAGAAGTTTATTTCGAGTATATTAAAGAGATTAGGAATATTAAAAGGTATTCTCCAAATACTGTTATTTCTTATTCCGAGGATCTCAAATCATTTCTGAATTATTGTATTGAATATTCAAGGACTGATATAAAAAGTATATCTGAAAAATTTATTAAATCTTACCTTATGGTGCTTAGTGAGTCCGGGCTTGAAAAAATTTCTGTGTCAAGAAAGCTAGCTTCAATAAGAAGTCTTTTCAAATTTGCCTATAAATTGAATTATATTGAAGTCAACCCGGCATGTTTTATTTCAAATCCAAAATTTAGCCGGAAATTGCCCGAAGTTTTTCCGCAGGAAATAATATTAAATGCATATAAAGAAATTGACAAAGACAAAATAAATGCTAAATTATATAAGGTAATAATCGAATTATTATACGGCTGTGCTCTTCGTGTATCTGAACTTTGCAACCTTAATTTCGGAGATATAAATATTTGTTCTAAAACAGTTCGTATTTTAGGAAAAGGAAATAAAGTAAGGATCGTTCCAATAGGGGACAAATCCATCATCATATTAAATGAATATTTATCTGATAAAAACCGAAGCTCTAAAGATCCTCTTCTTGTTGATAAACGTGATAAAAGAATTTACCCGAGGATGGTACATACAATCGTTAGTAGTTGTTTAGCAAAAGTATGTGATTTGGAGAAAAAAAGCCCGCATGTATTAAGGCATAGTGCTGCTACCCATATGTTGGATAACGGTGCCGACCTAAGGGCTGTAAAGGAAATATTAGGACACGAAAATCTTTCAACTACACAAATCTACACACATGTAAGTATCGAAAGATTAAAAAATGCATATAAAAAAGCTCATCCAAAATCATAATTATGGAGGATTTATGAACATATCAATAACGGCACGTAAGTTTAAAGCGCATGATACTCTGAAGGAATTTGTTAAAAATGAAGTGGCTTCCCTTGAAAAATATATCGATAATATTCTTAATGTAGATGTTATTTTAAGTTATTTGAATTCCAAAGAAAAGGTGAAGACTGCAGAAATTATTCTCCAGGTACCAGGTCAAACCCTGACTGCAGAAGAAAATTCAGATGATTTTAAGAAATCAGTTACGGCTTCTGTTGAAAAGTTATCCCGGCAGCTGAAGAAGCTTAAATCTAAAAAGATAAGTCATAAATCAGGAGATACTGAAAATTTAACTCCTGTTGACATAGACTCAGATATCAATGATTAAGATTGATCAGAAAGCCATTTCAAGAAAAGAATTTATTACTGTTGAATTACTCTATTCTAATTCTAAGGATAAATTCAAGTTAAAATTATTATCCAATGAATCTGGTTTTTCAAAAAAAATATTTGAACAAAATTTATACAGACCCGGCTTAGCACTTGCTGGGTTTGTAGATTTATTCTCTTTCTCGAGAGTACAAATTTTTGGCAATACAGAAATGAGGTATTTACGTCAGCTTCCCGATGATAAAAAAGAAGAAACTCTCAGAAGAATATTTAAATTTAATATCCCCTGTATAATTCTTACTGATAATAATGTTCCTTTCCCAAAATTGATTGAGCTTTCAAACGAATATCATATCCCTCTTTTTTCTTCTCCGTTTTCGACTACTAAGCTAACGTTTCTTTTGAGTGATTTTTTAGATGATCAGTTTGCGCCAAGGATTTCTATTCATGGTTCATTTGTTGACGTGTACGGCTGTGGATTATTATTTGTTGGCAATTCAGGTATTGGGAAAAGCGAAGTCACACTCGATTTAGTAGAGAGGGGACATAGGCTGGTTGCTGATGATATAATTATTTTAACAAAGAAAGGTGAGGGAATTCTTATGGGTTCCGGAACCAACCTTGCTAAACATTTTATGGAAATCAGAGGTTTGGGGATTATTGATGTCGAGAGAATGTTTGGGATTAGGGCGATCAGGTACCAAAAAAGGCTGGAAGTAATCGTGGAACTGGAAATTTGGGATGATAAAGCCGAATATACCAGAACAGGGCTTGATGAAAATTTTGTTTCTATTCTGGACGTCGACATTCCCTATGTAAAATTACCAATTTTACCCGGCAAGAATATTACTGTCATTTCCGAGGTAATTAGTCTTAATTATCTACTCAAGCATTATGGTCATGATTCTTCCAAGATCTTCGAAAAAAGGCTGAATGATAAGCTAAAAGAAAAGAAAACGGATGATATCAGAGGAGTAGACTATTTTGAACATGATTTTGAGTAGAATAATTGTATGATTTTACTTGACTAATTTTCCTTTATTTTTTACATTCCCCAACCATTTATGAAAAAATTATTTTACTTCTCAAAAAGCAGCCTAAAATACGTAGAAATTAGAAAATTTAAGTCAAAACTGGCTATTTTCTTTAGTTTCTTATTTCTTGTAGTAATTATCTCAGGTGTTGGCGGATTTTTTATTCTTTCCTCTGTTTTTAATTCTGGTAAATCATTTAATCAATTGAGTAATGAAAATGTTATCCTTAAAGAAAAATTGGACGGAATAGTCCATAATTATTTTAAGATAAACAATGAACTAGATAGTCTAGTTAAGGTAAATAATGATTTAAGGATTGCTGTTAATCTTCCTTCCATTTCCGATGAGGAAAAAAGAGTTGGTGTTGGTGGTGGTTATTTTGATAATAATATTGATTTTTCAAAAGATGTCAGTTCCACGTTAAAAAATGCAATGATTTATATTGATGAAATTTCAAGAAAGGTAGAATTCGAAAAATCAAATTATGCCGAAATTTCTAATAAAATGATTGATAATAAACAATTATTCGAATCTATACCTGCTATTAAACCATGTATAGGTACTTTGTCGGAACATGGTTTTGGTATGAGGATACATCCGGTACTAGGTATTCTCAGAATGCATGAAGGAATTGATATTATAGCTGAAGTTGGTACATCAGTAAACGCTACCGGAAAAGGTATCGTTGATTTTATTGGTATTAAAGGGGGATATGGTTTGTGTGTGGAAATTAACCATGGCTTCGGATATATTACTTTATATGGTCATTTGTCATCTGCTAATGTACACTTAGGACAAAAAGTTTTAAGAGGAACTGTTATCGCTAAGACAGGTAATTCCGGACTCTCCTCAGGACCTCATTTACATTATGAGATTTCTCAAGATGGGGTCAAACTCGATCCTGTTGGATTCTTTTTTGATGACTTAAACATTTTTGCATTAAACCATAAAAATTGAATTGGGAGACTAGTTTATGATTTGGACAGTGGAGCTTGCTTCTTATTTGGATGATGCACCTTGGCCGGCAACAAAAGAAGAACTTATTGACTATGCTGAAAGGATAGGAGCTCCTTATGAAGTAGTTGAAAATTTGCTTGAACTTGAAGACTCTGAAGAACCTTATGAATCGATCGAAGATATTTGGCCCGATTATCCTTCCGATGAGGATTTCTTTTATAATGAAGATGATTTTTAATTACCAGGCGCTACTAAAGCGCCTTTTAATTTATGAATAATAAATGGACTGGAATTTACGGTCAACATTCGGTCCTGGATATCCTCGACAGATTGATTCTCTCCTCTAACATACCGCACGCCTTTTTATTTACTGGAATCGATGGAGTTGGAAAAGAATTTACTGCAATAAAATTCACTGCAGCCGTGAACAGTATAGATACCTCCGATGCTTTGCCTATAAATCAAATTATTTCTTCTTATTCTGAACCTTATGTAAAATTCATATATCCATTGCCAAGAGGGAAGAATGAAACCGATGAAAGCGGCCCATTCGAAAAACTTAGTTCTGACGATCTGGATTTGATAAAAGAGGAACTGCATAAGAAAAAAGAAAATCCCTACTACAAGTTATCAATTCCAAAAGCCGCAAAAATTAAAGTGAATAGTATAAGAGATATAAAGAGATTCCTCTCATTTAATTACAGTGATATTAAATATAGAACGGTATTGATTTCCAATGCTCACCTTATGAATGAAGAAGCGCAGAATGCTTTGCTTAAAAATCTTGAGGAACCTCCTGAAGGAGTAATATTTCTCCTGATAACTCCATATCCCGGATTATTAATGGAAACTATTAGATCAAGATGCTGGAATCTTAATTTTAGCCCACTCAATAATTACGAACTAAAAGAAGTCCTGATCTCTTATTTTCATATTGAACCTACATTAGCTGAATCAGTTGCCCCATTTTCAAATGGTTCGATCACAAATGCTTTGGGACTTTTAGAAACTGATTTCTATTTTCTCCTTGATAAAGTAATATCTATTTTGAGGTTTTCATTTGCAAAAAAATATCATTCAGCACTGGATGAAATTTCTTATTTTCTAAAAGAAGATCCTGCTAACCGTATGAAAATCCTTGTCCAGATGATTATAATCTGGTTAAATGATATACAGAAACATAGAATTGGGAATACCAATTACTTTTTTGATAAGCATGCAGAAACATTAGAAAAATTTAATTTAAGGTTTCCTTTTATTAATTTAAATAATACAGTTATTAGGATCGATTATTTTGGCTCAGTTATTCCAAATAATATTAATCTTAATTTGCTTGCGATAAACATTATTTATGAGCTTGCTGCTTTAGCCGACAATAAGATCAGGTTTTAATCATCTTTGATTATTTGCAAGGATTCAAATGAAAGTTGTAATTACTTCTGCTAAAAGAACCCCTATCGGGACACTAAATGGGGGATTATCATCATTAAGTGCCCCTAAACTTGGAAGCATAGCTATTAGGGCTGTTTAGAAGTTTCCAGGATCAATCCGTCTCTTGTTGACGAGGTAATTATGGGAAATGTCTTAACCGCTGGAATAGGGCAAGCTCCATGCAGGCAGGCGGCTATATATGCGGGCCTTCCGGACAAGACTGAGTTCTAACTATCAATAAAATGTGTGGAAGCGGATTGAAGGCTGTTATGCTCGCTCAGCAGGCTATTTTATCAGAAGGCGCAGAAATTATTATTATTGCTGGTGGGCAGGAAAGTATGAGCAATGCTCCATATCTTCTTTTAAGAGCTAGAAATGGTTATAAACTTGGTCATGGAGAATTAATTGATTCCATGATAACTGATGGACTTTGGGATGTATATAATAACATTCATATGGGCAATTGCGATGAATCGTGCGCTAAAAAATTCTTCTTCAAAAGGGAAGAATTAGATGAATATAGTATAAATTCATTTAAAAAAGCTCAGCAAGCCCAATATAATAATGTATTTAAAGAAGAGATAGTTAAAGTATTAATTAAGGGTAAATCTAATGATACTTTTTTGGAATTGGATGAAGGTCCTTCCAAAGTTGTCTATGAAAAAATACCGTCCCTCAAACCTGTATTTGATAAAGATGGAGTTGTGACTGCAGCAAATTCATCAAGTATTAATGATGGAGCGGCATTATTAATTATGAGCGAGAAAAAGGCAAATGAACTGGGACTAACTCCAATGGTTGAAATTGTAGCGCAGGCTTCAACAGCTAAAATTCCCATAGAATTTACTACTGCACCGGTTGATGCTATAAATAAGGTCCTAAAAAAACTCATTTAACTACTGACAATATAGACCTTTACGAGATCAATGAAGCGTTTGCCGTTGTATCCCTTGCGATCAATAAATTATTGAATCTTGATAATTCTAAAGTAAATGTAAATGGTGGTGCTATTGCTTTAGGGCATCCCATTGGAGCAAGCGGAGCAAGAATACTTGTAACATTAATTCACGAAATGAAAAGAAGAAATTCTGTTTATGGCATTGCTGCTTTGTGCAGTGGGGGGAGAAGCATCAGCAGTCATTGTTAAGAATTATTTTAAATAAAGGTAAGGTATGGAAATTAAAAATGTTTCAGTAATTGGTGGCGGAACTATGGGAAATGGGATAGCCCATGTTTTTGCTATGAAAGGTTTCATTGTTAATTTAGTTGAGACCTCGGAGCAGCTTTATTCAAGAGCTTTTGTTACAATTTCCCAGAATTTGGATCGCCAGGTTAAAAAAGAAACTATTATGGAAAGTGATAAAAATGCAATACTAAAAAGAATAAATAAAGTTATATCAATAGAAAATATTCCCACTAATTCAGATCTGGTTATTGAAGCAATATTTGAAAATAAACAGGCTAAACAGTCTATATTCAATAAATTAGATAAAATGCTTAAACCTGATACAGTTTTTGCCTCAAATACATCATCAATTTCAATTACCGAACTTGCTACATCTTGCCGCCCCGAGAAGTTTATCGGTATGCATTTTATGAATCCAGTTCCTGTTATGAAATTAATTGAGATAATTCGTGGATATTCTACAAGTGATGAGACATTTAATGCAATAAAAAAATTATCTCAAAAATTAGATAAGATTCCTGTTGAGGTATTTGATTACCCTGGATTTATATCCAACAGGATTCTATTGCCTATGATCAATGAAGCAATATTTGCTTTAATGGAAGGTGTAGCATCAAAAGATGATATCGATGCAGTGATGAAACTCGGAATGAATCATCCGATGGGACCATTGGCACTAGCAGATTTTATAGGACTTGATGTATGTTTAGCAATTATGGAGGTTCTTTACAATGGATATAATGATTCGAAATATAGACCATGTCCATTATTAAAAAAAATGGTAGCTGCAAACAAATTGGGTCGTAAAACCGGGGAAGGATTTTATAAATATTGAATAATGATTTACTCTATTACTAGATTACAGAATTAATAATGCGCCTATAATGTATATTATGTAAACTAAATGTATTTCTATTCGTTATATAAAACAACATTCTTAAAATCAAAATAATTTCGCCTACCCTATTTATCTTACAATGTGTACGTAAATAATGTTTAATTGAACTTAAATAATTACTTTACTAAAGTAAATCTAGGCGTACTATATATCAAAAATTGCTTTTACAAATTGTTCCGGGATAAATGTTTGAAGATCATCAATACCTTCACCAATGCCGATATATTTTACAGGTATTTTCTGCTTTGAGCTTATTTGGAATACCACTCCGCCTTTAGCTGTTCCATCCAGCTTAGTAATGATCAATCCAGTAATGTCAGTTACTTTGGAAAACTCCTCTGCCTGTATAATGGCATTTTGGCCTGTATTACCATCAAGCACAAGGAAGGTATCATTAGGAGCATTGGGGAGCACTTTATTAATTACTCTTTTAATTTTTCCTAGTTCATCCATTAAGTGTGATTTATTATGTAAGCGACCGGCTGTGTCAATTAGCACAACATCAAATTTTTCTTTTATAGCTTTTTGTACAGTATCATAGGCTACAGACGATGGATCAGTACTTTGTTTATTTAGCGTGATCCCGACGTCAGCACGTTTGGCCCATATTTCAAGTTGCTCATTGGCAGCAGCCCTAAATGTATCAGCTGCTCCTATTATCACTTTTAGTCCTGCTTTCTTATAATTATGAGCAAGTTTTCCAACTGTAGTGGTCTTTCCTACTCCGTTGATGCCAACTATTAAGATAATATAAGGTTTATGTTTGTGTATCTTTTCTTCTTCAATATCAAGATTCTGAAAATCAAAAACAGAAATCAATTCTCTTTTAACAAAATCCAATATATTTAATTGAGAACGATTACTCTCAGATTTAATATTCTTTCTTGTATTTTCAATTATCCTGGTAGCTGTATCATATCCAATATCGGCAGTGATTAATATTTCCTCAATTTTCTCTAAAGTCGTATCGTCAATAACTGCCTTACCGCTAATTGTTTCAGAAATAGAATTAACTATTTTATCCCTGGTTTTAGTAAGTCCTTCTTTAAGTTTAGAAAAATTAAAATTATTAAACATGCCCATTATAATTATCCTTTATTTCTGAAGTATCTTTTGCGCTTTCACTAATTCCAGATTTAGATTTAGCATTCCAGAATTCGAATCCCCTTATAGCATAAGCCGTAAACGATACAAGAATCAATAAAAGACTTATAACATAAATAGATTTGAAATAGACCGAACTTTGATCTAACTGTAACAATGTCAATATTATTACGACACCGATTATAAGTACGGTAATTTTACCCAGCATATTTGATGGCAAGACTCTACCCAATTTTCTTATTAAAAATATTCCTCCCAGGAATATTAAGAGGTCCCTACCAATTATCATAAAAAAGTACAACTCTGGAATTTGATGTATCAAGTAAAGTTTTGTAATAATTAGTCCTATGCAAATTTTATCTGCTAGAGGATCGATTATCTTTCCAAACTCAGTAACCTGGTTCATTTTTCTTGCAAGATAACCATCCATAATATCAGTTAAGGAAGCAAATAGAATTAGTGAAAACAGCGTATACCTTGCAGATGGAAAATGATCAAGCATTATCCAAAAAGGAATAGCCATCAGAAGCCTTAATAAGCTCAAATAGTTAGATACAGTATTTATTTCTTTAAGTTTTATCATTCAAAACTATTATAAATTAAAACAACGAATAACATTATTATATAAAAAATAAATGCGGTCGTCAAATTGGTAAAATAAGATATGAATTATATACATTGTGCGACAGATAAGTCGGAACGGCGGGATTTGAACCCGCGACCCCCTGAACCCCATTCAGGTACGCTACCGGGCTGCGCCACGTTCCGTTTTGATCATAATAAAGATAATAAATATTCCAAAAGCAGCTTCATTTCTTTGAGATCTTTTTTAATAAAAAATTTCTCTTTTTTACTTTCATTTTGAGAGATAGGGATATTTTCGTTTTCAATAGAAGGCCCGGATTCAGTCTTAACTATTACTGGCTCTGATTTGAGATTGATCAATATTTTCTTCGCTCCCTCTATTGTATATTTCTTTTCCCTTAAAAGACTTTTAATATGGAGAATAATCTGAATATCTTTATTTGTGTAAATTCTATTTCCAGCCCTGTTCTTCTGAGGATTTAGCTGCTCAAACTCAGACTCCCAATATCGAAGCACATATTGCTCCATATCAGTAATCTTGCTTACTTCACTAATTGAGTAATAGAGCTTTTTAATGGAAAGATCTTTCATAATAACTCATATTATACTTTAATGAAAATAAATATTTCCTTTAATAATAGCAAGATGCAAGGAATAAAAAGTTATAGATTACTTCTGATTATTTTGTTTCTGGGCAAGGTAAACAGCCGCCAAGTAACTTTTTTCCTTAAATCCGGAGATATAACCATCACAGCCACTTGCCGTTAATAATGTCTGCCTATAATCTTCCCTCTTTGCCAAGTGGGACAGATGTACTTCAATCTTTATTATTTTACAAGCCTCAAGAGCATCTTTAATGGCGACCGATGTATGTGCATATCCTCCCGGATTTATTATTAATGCATCAAATTCTTTTTGTTTATTCTGAATTTTCTCAATTATTTCTCCTTCTAAATTTGATTGAAAGAACTCAAATTTTATCTCATTAAATTCTGATTCAATAATTTTATTTATTTCTGATAAAGTTAAAGTTCCATAATTAGAATGCTCCCGTATTCCGAGCAAATTGATGTTAGGACCATTAATAATAAGTATTTTCATTTTGAAAACTCCGATGACATTTCATCAATTAGTTCTCTTAACCTAGGAGTCAGAAACACCTCATTTATTCCTAATTCCTTTAAAGCCATTGAAAGAATCATTGCTTTTCGCTGTAGATTTGCCATCTTATTTATAACTATTATTTTACTTTCTTTAAGCAAACAATACCCACCTTTAAAATCGCCTTTTTCAAAGCGCACTTCAGCGCCCAATTGAACTGCTAAAATTTTTAGCTCCTGAATAAACCCTTCAAATTCTTTTTCTTTAATCTTCATTTTTGACCTTTGTTAGGGGTCGGAATAATAGGAAATAATAAAATGACAAGTAACAAAATATTTCAATCAGCGGGAAACTACCCAATACTTTAATTCTTCTGACAAGCAAACCAACTATTTCCGAAGTATTAAATGTACCACAATTCAACTGACAAATTATTGTATAATCAATTGTCATTAAATAAACCTCAAATGGTAATGTAATTAATACTATGACAGCAATAATAAACAACCAGCCATTATCCCGGAGCTTAATACGGGAAAAAATAATAAATATTACAAAAGAAAGAATAAAACAAATATATAATACAAATGTGGTAGTGATAGATGGAAGCATCGTTGTTAAAATACCTGTCAAATTAGCTGAGGTAATATATGATTTTAATGAAAGATCATGTACCTCAAACAATTGATAGCTTAAAAATAACCTAGATAAATAAGACCCAATCCAAAGCGAGCATGTTATAACCGACAGGAAAGCGAATATTTTGGATGTTTTATTTAAAGCATTCATAAGTTATTTTTAATTTAGAACTTAAAATAAAGAAATATTATGAAAATTGCTTCAATTGATATAGGTACCAATACAGTTATACTTCTGATTGCAGAAATCAAATATAATCGTATTGTTACGCTAAGGGAATAAGATATGGGGTAATAGTAAAGTATATGAAGGCAAATCTTCAGTAATATTTCAACTGAATGGCAGAATATGTTCAAGTGTGAGTATTTCTAATGAGAGTATCCTTTGGTTCCGAAATATAATCGGCAGTAGGATAGTCTAGAGTATAATGCAATCCTCTGCTCTCTTTTCTGAGCTGGGCAGATTTTATAATCATATGCGCACAAGCGACCAGGTTTCTCAGTTCAAGAATATCTTCAAATATTTTAGTTTTTTTATATAAGTTTTCTGTTTCCATGAAAATATTATGAATTCTAATTGCAGCGCGTTCGAGTCTTAAATTTGACCTAACAATTCCAACATAATCCCACATTATTTGTTTGACTTCCTTAGTACTATGTGTTATAAGAACCTTCTCATCAGCTGATAGGGTACCCGAATCGTCCCATTCCGGAATTCCAGGAATTTTAGATTTATAATTATTAATGAATTCCTTTATATCCGCTGCCGCATGATATCCAAATACAACTGCTTCAAGAAGGGAATTACTTGCAAGTCTATTTGCCCCATGCACCCCAGTCATAGTAACTTCACCGCAAGCATACAGACCTTTTAATGAGGTTCTAGCGTTTTCATCAACAGCTATACCCCCACAGGCATAATGAGCAGCAGGGACCACTGGAATAAAATCCTTAGAAATATCTATTTCATATTTCAAACAAGTATTATATATATTCGGGAAGTGTTCTAATATTTCGTCTTTTTTCTTGTGAGTAATATCCAGATAGACGAATTCATCTCCCCTTCTTTTTAATTCACTATCGATCGCCCTTGCAACTATATCTCTCGGAGCTAGTTCTTTCCTAGGGTCATATTTTTCCATGAATTCTTTACCATCCTGAGTTCTTAATATTCCACCGAAGCCTCTTACAGCTTCAGAGATTAAGAAAGCAGGAGCATGGAAGTCTCTTTCTTTTTCAGAAGTATATAAACTAGTTGGATGGAACTGAATAAATTCCATATTCCCGAGCAATGCTCCGGATCTATATGCCATAGCAAACCCATCTCCAGTTGCAATTGCGGGATTAGTAGTATGAAGGTAAACCTGACCTAATCCACCAGTAGCGAGTACAGTAGCTTTTGAAGTTATTTTTTCGACTTTATTCTGATTACAAATTAGAACATATGCTCCCCAGCAATTTCTATTATTTAAAGTAGCTTCCTTGAGGTCATTAGCGTTATGTTCTGTAAGCAAATCAATAGCTAAGGTATTTTCTATAACAGTTATATTTGATTTCGCATTAACGCTTTCAATCAAAGCTCTTTCTATTTCTTGTCCAGTAAAATCTCTTGCATGAACAATTCTAGGCATTGAATGTCCACCTTCTTTAGCGAGATCAAGTTTTCCATCTTTACGAGTAAAATTAGTACCCAATTCTATTAGGTCATAAATTCTATCAGGACCCTCATGTACGAGTATGCTAACCGTCTTTTCGTTGCATAATCCTGCTCCCGCCACCATAGTATCCTGAATATGCTTTTCGAAAGAATCTTTTGTATCAATAACGGATGCAATTCCGCCCTGGGCATAATTTGTATTAGAATCCGATTGATTTTTCTTTGTAATAAGGATTACATCAGCGTATTCAGAGACTTTGAGCGCAGTAAATAAGCCAGCTATACCACTTCCAATAACAAGTACATCAGTTTTAAGAGCCATTATTTTTTATCCATTTCTTTAATTGATTCATGTAAATTATAAAGGAAGAAATCGATATCGTTTTTCTGCATTATCAAAGGAGGCAATAGTCTTAATACAGTTTTATTAGTACAATTAGCGAATATTTTCCTATCTCTTAATTTTGTAACGATATTAGGACATTCATAATTAAAATCAACACCAATCATAAATCCGCGCCCTCTTACTTCCTTGATAAGGTTAGGATACATGTCCTTTAATTCCAATAACTGACTTATGAGGTAGTCTCCGTTTATTTTAACTTCATGAACAAGGCCATGTTCGAACACTTCAGATAAAACGACATTTCCAGCAGCACAGCTTACAGGGTTACCACCAAATGTAGTTCCATGATCCCCGGGAGCAAATTCTTTTGAAAGATTATCATTTACGAGCATTGCCCCGAGCGGCAGTCCACCACCGATAGCTTTAGCTGATAATATGATATCAGGGATAATATCATAATATTCATGTGAAAATGCTTTACCCGTTCTTCCTATGCCGCACTGTATACAATCACTAACCAGAATGAAATCAAATGCTGCTCTAAGTGCTTTCAGCTCATTTATAAATTCTTCTGAAACTAAATTTATTCCCCCCTCACCCTGAATGAATTCAACAAATACGGCCGCAGTATCCTTTCCGATATTTTTAATTAAATCGGGAATATTATTAAAACCGATTTGATAAATATTTGGCAAAAGAGGCAAGAAAGGGGTCCTATAATTCTCATTAGCGGTTAATGAAAGAGCTCCATATGTCCTGCCATGAAATGCATTAGATAATGAAAATATCTTCTTACCAGGTCCATATTTCTTCCTAATAAGCTTAATTGCAGCTTCTACGGCTTCAGTTCCGCTATTAGACAGAAAGACCTTAGACATTCCTGAACACTTCAGCAGCTTTTCTGAAAACTCTACCTGTATATCAGTGACAAAGTAATTTGATAAATGACCAAATTTAGCAATCTGATCTGAGACTGCTTTTACAATACCCGGGTGAGAATAACCAAGTGCATTTACTCCAAGACCAGAGAAGAAATCCAGGTACCTATTCCCTTTCTTATCAAACAGATGTACGCCTTCCCCATGAGAAATATCAACAGGTATCCTATTGTAGGTGTGTATAAAATATTCTTTTTCTTTTTCAAATAAATCAATAATCATAATGTTAAATAAACCGAATAAAAATAGATTGATGAATAAACAATTATATTAAAAATCAGGGAATTTATTAAGGAAAATTTTATTGATTTTGTTTGTGCAAAAGTCCCTGTTACAGTTAAAAAGGCACTCCATAATATCAGAAGAACTTCGAGGCTTACCAATACCCAAGCAAAAAAGCTTTTAATAATGAAAGGGGAGGGATTTACAGAAAACAAATAATTACCAAAAATAATAAGTTCTACGGGAAATAGTATTATGGCTGCGAAAGAATAAGGCATAAGTGAAAATGTAAATAGTGCAAATAAATCCTTAAATCTTGCTTTTATTCCACTAGCCTTAAGAATCAATAATAATAAAAGAGAAAGCACTACAAGCATTGACAGCACGCATCCAGCAAAGAAAAGAAATCTTGTACTAAATAAATTCAGTGCTTGTTCATTCTTAAAGAGAGCGAGTGAAATGAATATCGAACTAATAAACAGTTTGAATACAGCGAAAATGAAAATCAAAGAAATAAAGTTCTTGTGTTCTGATTGAATAATCCTACTGAATGCTTTTACCGGAGTTTCAATAAGCTGCTCAACCGTTTTCCAAAGATCTATATTGAAAATCCTATCTCTAAGAAAGGAATGGCAATTCAAACAGATTACTTCATAATAGGGATTTTCAAAGCCACACGATTTACAGATTATAACATTTTTCATAGATAATTTTTGCGTTACCTTCCGGTAATTAAGAAAATTTTTATTTAATACTATTGTAAATATAATTTATTAAAATCTCAGCTGAAATCTAATGGTCGGGATTCCAAGCTGATAATTTTCCTGAATGGTAAAATCAAACAAGTGTGCATCCACGTAGGCGTCAATTAATTGAAGCAGGTATGTTAACCCCATATAAATAGTAAAAAGATCTCTCTGATCCCTATAAAAATTTCTATACAACAAATTTGGATCTTGTGGATTATCAGTGGGATATTTTGAGAATTGGTTCTTAAATGTAATGTAGTAATTATTATTCTGGATCCAGTTATAGACAAGCCAAGCGCCAACACCCCAAACGATAGGAGCTTTCCAATATGATCTATTATAAATTTGACCCCAACCAGGAACGACAGCACTTCTTAAAACCGCACCCCATGCTGATTTCTGCATAACAAAAACCGTATCATTTTTTAAGGTATCCGCATTATCCTGCGGTTTGACTGTAACGCACATGATAACAAAGAAGAGAAATATTTTAATGATATGTTTTGTCAATAATCTCAAATAATTCAAATAACCGTTCAAGTTCATCATTTGAATAAAACTCTATTACAATTTCACCCGTACCATTTTGTTTCTGCCTACACAACACTTTCGTTCCGAATATTTTCCTCAACTTATCTTCAACATCATTTATGCTAGCTGCAGTCCGGGTACCTTTTAAGGAAAATGAAACTGATCTTTTTGGGGATTTCCCTTCAGTCAGAAATTTCTTAACAAGCTGTTCAACTTTTCTAACAGACAGTCCGTCTTCATGTATTTTTTTTAAGGTATTTAACTGCATAGCTTCGCTGGGAATATTTATGAGAGCCCTTGCATGGCCAGATGTAATTTTTTCGCTTATAAGACTATCCAGTATTTCTTTCGGCAGTTTTAATAATCTAATTGAATTTGCTACAGTAGTTCTATCTTTCCCGACTTTATCAGCAATTTGTTCCTGGGTTAGATGGCATTCATCCATTAGTCTTTTATATGCCATTCCGATCTCAACGGGATTAAGTTTTTCCCTCTGAATATTCTCAATCAAAGCCATCGCAAGCATAGATTCTTCGGAATCCACTTTTATAATATAAGCTGGGATATCTCTATAGCCGATCGCGATACAGGCTTTTAGTCTTCTTTCTCCGGAGATCAGTTCATACCTATTATTTGCAGCTCTTCGAACAGTGATGGGCTGAATAAGTCCATTCTCGAGAATCGATTTTTGTAATTCCTCCATAGTGACAGGGTCAAAATTGACTCTTGGCTGGAAAGGGTTAGGAGAAATCAAACCCACCGGAATTTTAACAAGGATATCATACTGCATCCCATCATCTTTTTTCAGATCATCATAAGATAAAGTTTCCGAAGAATCGTGCGGATAATTCTGAGGATTCATCAGGGCATCGAGCCCCCGACCTAAAACCGGTTGTTTTGTTTTATTCATACTACTTTTGCGGCAGAGAGTTTCTTTGAAGCAGTTCCGAAGCCAAAGAAATATAATTCTTCGAACCGGATGATACGGCATCATACAATATTACGGGCTTACCATAACTTGGCGATTCTGAGATCCTAACATTCCTGTGAATAATAGTACTAAAAACCTTTTCACCGAAATACTTTCTCACCTCTTCAGCGACCTGATGTGAGAGTTTTAACCGAGTATCAAACATTGTAAGAAGAACACCTTCTATAGTCAGATTCTTATTAAAATGCTGTTTCACAATATTTACAGTATTAAGAAGCTGTCCTAATCCTTCGAGAGCGAAGTATTCACATTGAACCGGAATCAACACGGAATCAGCAGAAGTTAAGGCATTCAGTGTAAGGAGTCCAAGAGAAGGAGGACAATCTATAATTACATAATCATAATCTTTCTGCAATCTTACCAAAGCTTTTTTTAACAGTCCTTCCCTATCATCGAGATCGACCATCTCTATTTCAGCACCGACAAGGTTAATATTAGCCGGGAGCATGTCGAGAAAAGGCATATAAGTGTTGATAATTGCATCATTGACATCAATAGTACCAATCAAGACTTCATAAACTGATGGAGAATGATTTATCACACTTAAGCCGGAAGAGGAATTTGACTGAGGATCGATATCAATCAACAGAGTCTTTTTTTCAGCCGCCGCGAGGGAAGATGATAAATTTATAGAAGTAGTAGTTTTACCTACACCTCCCTTTTGATTTGCAATTGCTATTACTTTAGCCATTAAGACATATCTTAAATAATAATTAGAAAACCTTTAATCAATATTCTAAAATAGTTATTCTAGAGTAATTTTCATAAGATAATTCTGCCTAATTATTATTATAATGCAAGGTATAGTAATCTTTGGAATGACTACTTTTTTAATATCCGCACAAAATCCTTTAACTCTTCAGAGTTAAGAAAAGAGGACAGTTCGAGACTCAGGGCATCATTTAATAATTTTTCTTTTTCTTTAATTCTGAGATTCATTTTATCCGGGATAATAATCTCATCCTCCTTCTCAAATAATAGAATATTTTGTTTCAGGACATGGATATCCCTGACAGCTCCAGTTTTGTCCTGGAGGTTTTCAATCATATTATATAGTTTCAAAAATTTCTTTTTATCAAAGAGACGGTAAAAAAGCTCCATATTATAACGCACTCTTCTTAAAGAAATTCTAACAGTATGGAGAGATTCGGAAGATTCATTGATTAAGAACCGAGTTATTAATCTATTCAGAGTATTTATTCTTTCACGGAGAATAATAACAGCAGATTTTCTGAAAGAAGACTTCTCATCAAGTCCTTTAATTTTCCATTTAGGGGCAGCCATATATTTTCTTATAGTTATTTATTTATATAGCGCATCAACTATTCTTTTTAGGCCTTTAGTATTGGGAGTTTTAATTGCCCGAGTTAATTTATTCTTCAGGGCATCTTTAGACAGTTCTTTCAACATTTTTCCATTCTCCGCAATAGAAACACTTCCAGTTTCTTCAGAAACAATAATGCTAATAACATCAGCGAGTTCAGATATTCCAAGTCCAGCCCTGTGTCTCATACCTAATGTTTCCCCATTAACAATAGTGGTAGCGGATAAAGGAAGTGTGCACCTAGCAGCTTCAATTATATTGCCACTAACAACAACAGCACCATCATGCAAAGGAGAGCGCGGGAAGAATATAGTTCTTAATAAATCTTTAGAAAGTCTTGCATTGATCAGCTCGCCGGTTTCGGTAAAGCTCCTGATACCTGTGGTCCTGTTAAGAATAATCAAAGCGCCATGCTGCTGCTGTGCCATTTCAAATGCAGCTTCAGTTATAATTGCAGCCGCCTCTCTGGATTCTTGTTTCACAAATATCCGGAATATTGGGTTACTAGCGAGGAATACGAGCAGTCTTCTAATCTCAGGCTGAAAGAGAATAAGGAATGCAACTACCCAGATATCGGTAACTAATTTCAATAACCAGCTTAAAGCCCTAAAATTTGCAGCCTGGGAAATAAAGGAAAGGACAAGTACTATCATCAGACCTATAAAAATCTGCGCGGCGATAGTGCCCTTGAGCAATCTATAAAGCTCGTAAATAATAAATGATACAATAATTATATCAATCAGGTCTGTAAAATTTACAGTTAAGAATCCTATTTTAAATAATTCAAACATTTGTTTTCAGCAAATTTTATTTAATGATTTAATAGTCTGCACACCATATTTTACGTTATGCGTACGAATTATTTTTGCACCGTTATTGATAGAGTAAGCATCAACAAAAGCCGAAGCAGAATCTCTATCCTGGAGTTCAAGGTTCAATGTTTTTCCTATAAATGACTTACGGGAGTTTCCAATTACCAATGGAAATCCCAAGCTCTTAAAATCTCCGACTCTATTAATAATCTCGAAATTCTGGTCAACTGTTTTGCCAAATCCAATGCCAGGGTCAATAAAAATATTAATAACTCCTTCGCTTACAGCTTTATGGGACTGAATAAAAAGAAAATCATAGATCTCCTGAATAAGGTTTTCGTATTGAGGATTTTTCTGCATTGTACGAGGATTCCCTTTCATATGCATAATTATAATCGAGGCGTTATATTTTTTTACAATGCTCAACAGACCCGGATTTAATGTTAACCCGCTGACATCGTTTATTATTTGTGCCCCAGCCTTTAATGATTCCTCTGCCACCAAAGGTTTAGTAGTATCAACAGAAATTAAGGCATTCTTTTTTCGCGCAAGTATACTTTGAATGACCGGCAATATCCTGTTTAATTCCTCCTCATCACCGACAGGCTCAGCGCCAGGTCTTGTAGATTCTCCGCCAATATCAAGGATATCGGCGCCATCGTTAATAAGCTGCAAACCATAATTAACTGCATTATCTTTATGAAAATGTTTTCCCCCATCAGAAAATGAATCAGGAGTAACATTAAGAATGCCCATTATATAAGCTTTGCTGAAATGAAATTCTTTTCCACCGATCATATAAACCTTCCGATCATACTCTACATAATTGCTTATAACATTGTTAATCTTATTTTCCAGGTCATTATTTCCTTCAAATGATATATACTTCGAAAGGTCCATAAACATGTCAATAGAACCGATAATGCAGAGATCCACCATTCCTTTTCCAGAATCTTCAAATTTATGAAAGAGCTCATTTCTTTTTAGAAATAATCTTAAATATTCTTTGGTCATATCAGAGGAAATGTTTCTTAATTCCATACTTAACGATCCGTAAGAAAATACTTCAGGGCGAATCTTGTATTTTGTACAGTAATTATTAGTTACTTCAGGCGAAGCAAGATTTACTATTTGAATAATCAAAACATATCCAATTTAAAAAGAGCTATTAGGGAATCTGATAATAAACTTAGAACCATTTTCACTTATTACTTCCAATTTTCCATTTAACTGGTCGACAAGAGTACGGATTAACAACAAACCGAAGCTATTATCTTTCTCAATATCCATTTTATCAGGCAAACCTATTCCGTTATCCGACACAAACAATTTATGCTGTTTAACTAATTTTTCAAGACCTATTTTAATATTTCCCGATTTACCGCCCGGGAAGGCATGCTTCAAAGAATTTGAAATGAGTTCATTGATAATGAGACCGCAAGTAATAGAAGTATCAATGGGGAGAGAAACCGAGGGAATTTTAATAATAATTTTAAGCAGATTAGTATTGATATTATAGTTCCGACAAAGGAATGTGACAAGATCCCTAACATATTTGTCAAACTGGATATCAGTAAAATTACTTTCCCGCTTAAGATTTTCATGTGTCAATGACATTGCTCTTATTCTATTCAGGCTATTAATAAACAATTTATGAGATTCTTCATCCTTGACAAAATCAGATTGTATGCTAAGTAAACTGGAAATAACCTGGAGATTATTTTTCAAACGATGATGCATATCCCTGATGAGAATTTCCTTTCCATCATAAAGCCGAGAGTTCCTTGTAACAGAGGCTAATAAGTTAGCAATACTCTGGAGAAAGGTCTGATCATCATTCGTATAAGTGACATTTGAACCAATCCGGAATATGCCTAAAGTTCCGATTGTTTTACTATTTGTCCGTATCGGAAATACGCTCATATCCGAGAAGGAATATTTTTTCAGAAAATTATTGTATTCTATGGATAAAAAATCAGAGCTGATAGATTTATTTCCTACAAGAGGAGCAATAAAAGGCAAACCAGTTTTAAGAACCTCACCAGGAATTCCCTCATGAATAAAAAGCGGATAATTCATTTGAAGATCCCATAATTCTTTTCTTATTTTATCATCAGTATGATAAGAAGAGGTTACATCAATATTTTTTCCATCATCAGCAAAAAGACAAATAACAGATAGACTATTTGTAAACTCTGCAATCTTTTTAACAGAAACCGCAAGGATCTCCTTAAAATTTATTTTAAGGTCAACGCAAGCATCAGCAATAGAAGTAAAGAATTTGAGTCGATTTTTTTCTTCAACAAGGAGATTCTTAATATCTTGAACATTACCGGTTATAGCAGAATTTCTTTTATACATGGCAGGATTTGATGGTTGACATTTTTTCCAATATTTTTTTACGTAAGGATTAGGATAAAATTATGTGATTAATATAACACAAACAGTTATAATAAAACAATAGAATAAGACTTCACCGGGGAAATATTATAAAGGAATTACAATGCGATTATTACATGCATGATAAGCCTAGGGACAATATTGCGGACACATTTATTTAATGTATTTTAACAGCTTAAACTTTATAATTTAATACATGTCTAAATAAAAAATACTTTACGGCGGCACTAATTGATCAAACATTTCTTATTACTGATTACAATATGTGTTTTCTTAGCGGGGAAATTACCGGCACAAGATACATCCAAGAGTCTGGCATTCAAGAATAACAGGCCAGGCAGAAATTATGTTTCTTTCTATCATCCCGATCTATCCTATACACTTTGGGAGCAATTTGAACTTAATACAGAAGCGCAAGCAGGGAATGCCAAAGCACAGCATGAATTAGGAATAAGATATTTAACAGGTAAAGATATGCCTGCGGATACAGTAAAAGGCGCATATTGGATTAAGAAAGCAGCAGACCAGAACTTAACCGCGGCTCAATATAATTACGGCATACTGCTAATTAATGGATGGGGCACTGATTGGAATCCATTTGAAGCATTCAAACAATTTTATTATGCAGCTATGGATAAAATGCCCCAGGCAGAGTATGTATTAGGATTACTTTATACAGACAACCTGATAATAAAGCGTGATATGTCGGAAGCATACAAGTGGGTTCAAAAATCAGCGAATCAAAATTATATACCAGCCAAAGAAACTTTAGCAAAGTTTGCAAAATATGCTCCATCTGCAAACGATACAATACCCAAGCTTGCGGCTAGTACGAAAGATCATAAATCAAAGGGAAAGAGCGAGGAAGACAGTAATAATGGTAAATCCCTCCAGTCATCGTCAGGACTGGTATACATTGATTTTGATATGATTTCAGATTCAATACAGACTATAAAAGAGGCAGACCTTATTGAGGACATAAGGAATTCGCCTAATAAGGATTTAGAAAATTCAGTAAAGGCGGCAAAGGACAGCACTTCATATATAGATTCCACATGTATGCCTGCATTTTTGGAAGCAGCGGATTACGGTTGTCCTGAAGCATTAAATTTGTTAGGGTATTATGCACAGAACGGAATTCGTTTTGTAAAAGACCCCATAGGAGCGGCAGAATTTTATGTACGATCCTCGAAGACTGATTCGAGGAAGGGCTCGATACTGCTATATGATCAGGTAAAGGAGAAGAATTTCTTTACAATCCTGAAAAAGGAAGTTGACAAGAAAAATCCAGATGCAATGTATGTATGGTATGGGATACAATCACTTGGTTTTGAAAAACAAATAACAGACCAGGATGCATTTAATCTGCTGCAAAAGTCCGCCGAGATGAGGAATCTAAGTTCAGTAACAGAGATGGGGCAGGATTATTTTAAGGGAAATTTTGTAAAGCAGGACAAGGCAAAGGGAGTAGAGGTCTGGAAATTTGCAATCGATCAAGGGAACAAGGAAGCAAGAATAAGGCTTGAGATAGCCAACCTATACGGCGAGATTAATATTAAAGACAGAGCTGACTCATTTAATTACCTGAAGACAGCGGAGGAGAAAGGATCTTTACTTGCCGAACTTGCATTAGCAGACTGCTATGATAAGGGAATAATTGTTCCGAAGGAAAAATCAAAGGCAATTTTTTATTTCCGTTCAGCGGCTGTACGGGGCAGTGTATTTGCTTACAACGAGTTGAAGAGAATATATGATGATATACGTCCCAAGGATTTTGAAACTGAACTAAGTAAGCAATAACTCCAGAAATAATAATCCGGGTTGGTGATGTGCTGAAGGGAATAGTATTTTATTATTTTTTTCATTATAATACGACAGAAGACTATGCCGTGGAGTGAAATGAATGGAAAATGCAATAGAAACTATTTTTGAACATGGTGCCACCAAGCTCGAAATAGAAAAGATAACCTCANNAGGACAAAAGAAGCTTATACCAAATTTACCAAGATTGATACAATTTACTTAGATCTTTACAAGCTTTATATATTAAGAGATCAAGTTGAAAAGGCAGAGGGATATCTTAAGAAAGTAAAGGACCAAGAGAATATAATTTATTTCTTTTGACTAGATTTTAATTTGGTAAATAAGAAGTTAATTATATAAAACTGCCAAATAAGGGAAATATAGAGTCAATAGTGAGGGGAGAATCTTTTCGAAATATTTATTCAGAATTATATTCTATTCTCCTTTTCTTGACGNNTCCATTCCATTGCTCGGGAAGAACTCATTACATTCGAACAGCTTCCCTCACTGCCATTCCATTTCCCTGAATTTATTTAACACAAAATATTTAATGCCGGGAAATAAGAACCAAATAAGAGCAAAATAAGAAGGATAAATAGATGCTTACCAGGGAGTCAGCAAGGAGTTCGGATTGTTTAAGTAATGGTGGAGAACAACTCCGCCATTACCGATTTGAATATTATTTCATCAAGGTCATTTTTTTAATTTGGGAGAGCTGACCTGCTTCCAGTTTGTAGAAATAGACACCGCTGGGAAGACCAGTGGTGTTAAAGGTAGCAGAGTAGTCCCCTGCGGGTTTGAATCCGGATTCAAGTACTTTTACTGTTTGTCCTAATGTATTATAGATACTGAGTTTTACATTTGAAGCAAATGGTACTGAATAGGAAATTACGGTAGATGGATTGAACGGGTTTGGGTAATTCTGGTTTAATTCAAAACTTGCCGGTGTTTTTACATTTACCTCAACAATATCGCTGTATTTAAATCTACCATCGTTGTCTAATTGCTTAAGTCTATATTCTACTTTGCCTGTCGAAATATTTTTATCATTAAAGGAATATGTCTTCGGGCTATTGCTATTACCAGAACCTTGTACAAAGCCAATCTGAATCCATTCAAAATCCTGAAATCTACGTTCAATGTTAAAGCCATGGTTATTTACTTCAGTTGCTGTCTCCCAATTTAATGTTACATAAGAACTATTAGCGCGTGCTGAAAACGATTTTAATTCAACAGGTAACGACGGATTTGTATTGATCACCCATAAAGCGCCATTAATTGTTCCATTGTGACCCCCTGATGAATTGTCTGATAATATAGTACCTGAACCGTAATTCATATTATAATAGGCAACCAATCCAGATTCATTACCTACAAGAACAGAATTCATAT
Organism: Ignavibacteriales bacterium; assembly: GCA_003141435.1. Classification (GTDB taxonomy): domain Bacteria; phylum Bacteroidota; class Ignavibacteria; order Ignavibacteriales; family Ignavibacteriaceae; genus Fen-1301. The sequence goes on along the minus strand of PLLW01000110.1, from coordinate 8,159 downwards.
TTGCTTGAATTTGTGCCTGAGTGCGGGCAATATTCCAAATACGGACTTCATCTAAATAACCGCCATAAAAGGAACCAGAAATTTCCTCATTTCCTAAGTATAATGGATTACTAGTATTATTTATATTATTACTGTTTGTTCCGGTACTTAATAATGTTCCGTTTTTGTAAATGTTGACCGTCGAGCCTGAACGCGTATATGCAAGGTGAACCCAAGTGTTCTCATATGTTCCTAAAGAAGGGCTTAATGCGATAGTACCTCCCAGCCAACAATAAATAGTTCCGCTCTCAATACTTATAGCAATAGAGGCAGATGGGTAAGATCCTATTGAAAATATTCTGGGGTGTGCATTACCATCAGTTTCATATTGCCACCATTCCACTGTAAAGTTGCCTGTTCCAAAAGCCCAGGAAGAACTAGCCGGGATAGTAACATAATCGCTTGTCCCATTAAAACTCAAAGCATAGTTTTGTGCTTTTGCAGCATAAGTTAATATTAATAATGAAAGGAGTAAATATATTTTCATAAAACCTTCAACATTGTTCCGTAATAATTATTTCTTGATTGAATGAAATTACCTTGTTCAAACTTAATAGATTATTTGGGTTAATAATAATTAAATATTTGAGATTAGATGTTAACGAGGGAGTCGGCAAGGAGTTCGGCCTGGCGGAGGACGGTGTCGATGGCTTTTTGCTGTTTGTCCGGGGGATAGCCATATTTGGTTAGGGTGCGTTTTACAAGCACCATCAGCTTTGCTCTAGCGCTTTCACGGATTGTCCAATCGATGGTTGCGTTTCGTTTAACTTTGTCGGCGATTTCCCGTGCGATGATTTTTAATGTTTCATCACCTAATACTTTGACAGCACTGTCGTTGATTTCGAGTGCATTGTAGAAGGCGACTTCGGATGTTGAAAGTCCAAGCTTCTCCCCTTCTTTGTCGGATTCTTTTACTTCTTTTGCAATCTTAATTAGCTCTTCGATAATCTGTGCAGTGGTTAAGAGATTGTTCTGATATTTCTTGATTGCAGTTTCGAGCATTTCAAGGAACTTTTTACTTTTTACGAGATTTGTTCTGGAACGGGTTCTGATTTCGTCATTCAGGATTTTCTTTAAGAGTTCAAGGGCGAGGTTTTTATGAGTCATGCCCTGGACTTCCTGAAGGAATTCATCTGACAGGATAGAGAGATCGGGTTTTTCGATTCCTGCTGCTACAGCCGTGCTTTTACTGCCTGAAAGAATGCAACTTCTTCCTTTATCATCATTGCCTTTTCGTTAGGCATGGAGAGAGCGAAGGCCTGATTTAATAAAGAGACCTCACGGATGAAGCGATTCTTACCGTCCTGCAGTCCGAGGATATGCTCTTCAACTTGCAGGATAATGGATAGTTTTTCCTGCGGCTCACCGGTAAATGGGAATTAATAAACTTTTCACTCTGCACGAACATACCACCGCTACCGCAGCAAGGATCGAATACTCTTCCTTCATAAGGTTCGAGTATTTCAACCAATAAACGGACAACACTTGAAGGAGTATAGAACTGACCTCCCTTTCTACCTTCAGCAAGAGCAAACTCACCGAGGAAATATTCATAAACCCTGCCGAGAACATCTTTGCTTTGTGCTTCTTTTGTGCCGAGTACTGCGGTTCCGATTGTGTTAATCAATCTACCGATAGTTGCCTTATCAAGTTTTTCCTGGGCGAATACTTTTGGCAGGACTCCACGCAAGGAAGGATTATCTTTTTCGATTGTTAGAAGTGCTTCAACAAGTTTCAGGTAGAGTTCTTCGTAGGCATCGGAGATATATTTAAGGAATATTAAGCCCATTACTACGTGCTTGTACTCTGCAGCGTCCATGTTTTTGCGGAGTTTATCGGCAGTTTTCCAGAGTTTTTTTTCGAGGGATTCTTCGGGTGCGTTATTTTTTTTCACAGCGATAGTATAAATCTTGTAAAATGTTAAGTCAAAATAAGGAAAGGAGAGGAAGAAATCTATTGGAAATTATTATTAAATGGCGGAGATAAACTCCGCCATATTAGGGTTGATTAACTCAAATGTTATTTTAGAAGTAGCATTTTTTTAATACTTACAAAATTGTTTCCTTTAGTTTTATCGCTTGCAATCATCCTATAAATATATACCCCTGAAGCCATTTTCTTGTTTAATTCAATTGAATAATACCCCGCTGTTTGTTCTTTGTTTACCAGCTCACCCACTTTCTGACCAACTACATTGTAAAGTTCTATTGTAACCCTCGTATCCACAGGTAATTGATAATCAATTTTAGTTGAAGGATTAAAGGGATTGGGATAATTCTGAGAAAGGAAAAATTCTTTTGGTGCTTCTATTTCTGCATTAATTAAATCACTGTATTTGAAATTTCCGGTTAGATCTATGATTTTTAAGCGGTAGCTGTATTTCCCTGAGTTGAGTTTCTTGTCTGTATAGGAATATTGTTTTGCAACACTACTGTTTCCGCTAGCAGATACATATGCAATATTATTCCATTCTGTACTTAATGATTTCCTTTCAATTTCAAACATCTCACTATTATTTTCGGTTTTGGTCTCCCAAGTAAGAGTTACATCATTCAATGTATTCTTGGCTTTGAATGAAGATAATTCCACTGGCAGCGGAATATTATTCACTGTGGAGGAATAATAAGCGTTTGTATAATTAGTATAATCATTTCCTCCTACTTCAAAATACCAATCGCTATTAGCCAGCCACCCATTGGGGGCTAATTCAAATGTTCCAGTTCCAGTTCCCCCAGTTACAGTAAACCTAAATAATTCATAGGTATTATTAGCAGTCCAATTTAATCCAAATGTACTACCTGCCCAATTGAAATTCTTATAATTATAAGATCCTATAGTCCCGGTCGAAGATTGATCCCAACTTCCAACGGATGCGGTTGCATTGTTTAAAACAGTCCCCGTGTAGCTTGATGACCACCGAATAGTTATTATTCCACCAGAATAATTACCAGTTATATTGGCATTCGGTTTTGCACTTACTATTAAAGCGGAACCATTGTAAGTTAGACCTGCCTGAATAGTTTGGGAGTAATTGACTGAATATATTAAAATGAATATTAGTAATAATGCCTTTTTCATTTTTATTCCTTTATTTTATTAACTATGACTTTTGCGGGCTGCATTGTTCCAGAAGGGACTTGAGTTGATATTGTAACGGTTGTGCTACCACTACCAAGAGCGGTATAAATGATCGCTCTGTCGTTGACAGAACCGTTGTATTTAACATCCCCATCTAAATTAAGATCACAACCAGAATATCCCGACCAGACATTATTTGTATTACCGCTTCCAATTTTAGAATAAATTAATCCTCTATCATTATTTGCTCCGTTATATTTAATTGTCCCATCCCCGTTGGCATCGCCTGAATAAAGACCGTACTTACTACTACCAAGATCTTTCATTGAATTTGTTCCAAATGCCTGAGTTTGAGCTGTCGTAAAGTTGAATAATGTATTTGCAGGGCTTACCAAAACAGGGTTTGCACTCATAATAGCGAGATGATTTCTATGTTTAACAACTAAATAATAATTATCACTAACTAAACCTGGAAAAATTACCGGACTGACTCCATCAAGATCTGCAATCATTCCATCACTTCTCAGGAAAGCTGCTCTCTGAGCAACAATTGTTGTTGTGGTGGACCTGAGTTCCAGGAGTATCCAATCAACAACTCCTGAAGGAATTGAGCTTACAGATTCGGTACCGGAATAATTAAATGGGGAATTATTGTATGGCTGAATAAGAGGCAAATAACCGCTAGTTTTAAGGTTAGTGGTCATTGTACCATTATTATATGGTCCCTGCAGAAATATTTTAGTGTAACAAACCGGATCAGAATTCCCTATACCACTAAAAGGATAGTAATAAACAATTCCCTTTACGGAATTATCATAATAATCGTAAATACCACTTGAAATTATTGAAGAACTGGATGTTCCCCAATTATTATTTTTTGCATATATATTAGATGTACCATCGTTATATATAGCATATTTATTCGATATACCAATAAACCTCAAAAATATATTATTACCTTCACTTCCTCTAATTCCACCTCCTAAATCAGGATTTGCCGCGTTGACCAAATAAATACCATTGGCAGATGAAGAATCAATAGTGGTATTCTGGATAAGAGGATCTGTTCCGTCAATATAAAGCACATTACTGCCGGCATAATAAAATTTGCAATAACTTAATCTGCAGCTATTTTCAATTGCCGTGTTATATAATTGAATATGTCCCCAATTTCCTGGCTGAGGCTGGCTTGTACCATCCCCATTTGAATCTCCCCCCCGCGCATCATCTTTGTACGAAGTAAAAATAATCGGAGCAGCAGGAGTACCTTCTGCAATTAATCCTCCTTTGATATTAATATTGCCTGACATTTTGAATAATGCTCCGGGATCTATTGTTAAAATGGCACTAGCTTCTACTGTTATATCTGCATCTGGCCATAATGGGAGGGAGTATCCAGGAATTTTTATATTTACATTATAACTTCCACCTATAAGGGCAATTGCATTTATTCTACAACTGTCAATTGTTGTACTTGTAATTGTAGGATTAACACGAAGATCAAATAATATTGGATACCCGACATACCCATAACCATTTTTTCCTCCATAATAAAATTTGCAGTAGTTCATTATGCATGCGGATGATATTGCTGTTGAATTAAATTGTATCCCTGCCCAGTCAGATGTTAATGGTGAACTTGTCCCATCTCCGTTACTGTCCCCTCCTCTGTAGTCATCTTTGTATGAGGTAAATATTATCGGGTCAGTTATCGTACCATTTGCGATTAAGCCACCATTTATTGTCAGATTATTTGGCATTTTTATAATATTTCCAGCATCAATAGTCAGAACTGCACCTGATTGCATTGTTAAATCAGCAGTAAGCCATAAAGGCAGGTAATATTTCAGTATTCGTACATTTTCAGTATAACTTTGACCCCATAGGGCAATTGCATTTATTCTACAACTGTCAATTGTTGTATTTGTAATTGTAGGATTAACATGAAGATCAAATAATATTGGATACCCGACATACCCATAACCATTTTTTCCTCCATAATAAAATTTGCAGTAGTTCATTATGCATGCGGATGATATTGCTGTTGAATTAAATTGTATCCCACCCCAAAAACTTGGTATTGTAAGAGAGGCGCTAGTCAATATTATTGGATACCCTGAACTGCCATTGCATGTTAAACCACCATTTACGGTTATATTCAGGCCAGACCTAAACCTAATAATTACACCTGGTTCAACTGATAAAATTATACCCTGGTTTACAGTTACATTACCTGTCAATTCATAAGGACTATTAGCAACCGTCCAGGATGTATTTTGCGTAATATTTCCACTAACCAGAGTAACAGATGCACCTGTAGATGATTTTACTTCGAGGTTTGTCTGATAAGTACCTGTGGCATAACCAGTTTTTGAAGCCTGAATATTTATTGAGAAAAGATTAGCAGATAAAGGAGCCGTAAAACTTTTTGTATAAACACCATTCCCGATTTCATTACATGTATAAGCGTTGCCATTGCAAGTAAAACTAACTGAAGCATTAGTTAATTGATTAGCAAGTGTTATTGTTAATGTTGCGGTTTCCCCGGGAGTATAAGTGGTTTTATTTAATTGAGCTGATGAAAAAGGAACTGCAGTAAGACCAACCCGAAATGAAATGGTTTCTCCAGCGGGGCCAACTTCAGAAATTGATAATCCCCCAGGATTATTATTTGACAGGAAACCAGACGGATTTGTCCCATCATTTATTGCAATCCGGTTTACCTGGCTATTGTAAAAAGCGTTATCTGGATTACCATTTGAAGATAATGTTCCATTCGGACGATAAGCATATACTTCATCAGGAGGTCCCTGAGAATTTCCTAACCCATCTTGCGCGGAATTAATCCTGTATATAATTAAACCACTTCCTGGAATTTGGCTCTCGAATGTCCACGAAGATGCTTTTTTCCGATATTCAACCATATAATATTCCGTTGATGAATTCGGTGAATTAATTCTAAAACAATTATTTGTAGATGATGTTAATGGATTAAGTAAATAAGTACCGGCATTAATAATAATAGGGATAGAATTTATCCATTTCCCATAACGAAATTTCATATAAGCACACATATTTTGAGGCGGGTTTAGATCATCCTCCATTAAATCCCATGAAGAAATAGGTGCTAATCCATCATATGAGTAATGATATAAATCTGGTGCACCTAGTGAATGAAACATTTCATGACATAAAACCCCTGCTCCATTCGTTTTGATATGGTTTTGTAATTGCAAATTATAATCGTATACTTTTTTGCCATTTATATTTACTGTAAAAGAAAATAGTGACCATCGGTGAGGCCACAATAAATCATTCCCTGCACCAGGATCCCCTGAGATAATAAAACATACATTATCCACATTACCATCATTATCGCCATCTAAATTTAAAGAAGTCGGTACTTGAGAGGCAATATTATCAATTGCATTTTTCAATAAAGTATGTTCACGTAAAGTCTTTGTATCATTATCCTGATAACCCTCTGAATTAGAAACACTAAATGGTTGATAGTAGTTTCTTGTATGACTATCCAAATACGAAATAACTGTAGCACCTGAAGTCTGCGGATAGAAAGTTGATGTTACAGATAGAGAGTTATAGGAGGCATCTTTAAAATAATTATAAAGTGAATTTGTTCCTGAGATATTATTATTAAACATGGTATCATAGGTTGTTTTTGTATCAGTAAACTCTTGTTCAGCACTAAACCTAATAAAGATTACAAGGTTATTTATAGTCCCTATGGTTGGAGTTTTACCAACATTGTTAGGCGTATTCTTCAGGAACAATCGTTTTCTGGCAAGAACCTTGGTTATTGATATGTTTATACCCCGCTTTAATCCAGTAAAAACTGGTTTATCAACACCCACAACATAATTGGTTGGTATCAATTGATCATCTCTCAGATCTGCATATGTATAATACCCTGTCTTTTGATCCTGTATTATAGTGTAATTCTCTGAATCATGAACCCAGTTATAATACTCGTCACCGCTTAAAAAAACATTTATTATTTTACCATCCGGCTGCTTCAAATGAACCGGGTAAAATTTTATCGGAGCAGATATTAGAGGAATATTTGTAATAATAATTAAGAAAAGAATTATCAGATGTCTTTTAAGGGAAACACTGAAACAATAAACCATCCTAACCTCCAAACTAATCTAATATGTTTTGAACTTCCTTATATATCTACCTTTGATAAAAGAAAATTGATTTTCTCCAATAAGAATTGATAAAAGGATAATATTCTGAAGAAATGGATTTGAGAATAAAGACATAATTGTTCCAAATTATATTAAAGGTGTCTTAATTTGGGAATATGCCTTCTGTATGAATAGTGCAAATATTTACTTAAATAATTCCCGTCTAAATAGATATAGTTTATGTGATTACAAACTAAACTAAAATTATTATCAAAATCAATTAAACGATTAAGTAATTATGAACTTTTCACTCTGCACAAACATACCACCGCTTCCGCAACAAGGACCGAATACTCTTCCTTCATAGGGCTCGAGCATTTCAACCAATAAACGGACAACACTTGAGGGAGTATAGAACTGACCTCCCTTTCTGCCTTCAGCAAGAGCAAACTCACCGAGGAAATATTCATAAACCCTGCCGAGAACATCTTTGCTTTGTGCTTCTTTTGTGCCGAGCACTGCGGTTCCGATTGTGTTAATCAATCCGCCGATAGTTGCCTTATCGAGTTTTTCCTGGGCGAATACTTTTGGCAGGACTCCACGCAAGGAAGGATTATCTTTTTCGATTGCATCCATTGCATCATCAACGTCCTTGCCGATTGTGGGGAGTGCGGCTCTGCCCTGTATCCATTTCCATCTTGCTGACGGCGGAACATAAAATATTTTTTCTGCCGTGTATTCGTGCTTATCTTCAGGATCGGCACCTTCGTATTCTCCTTTGCCTTCAACGAGTTTGAGGTAGAGTTCTTCGTGGGCATCGGAGATATATTTAAGGAATATTAAACCCATTACTACGTGTTTGTACTCTGCGGCGTCCATGTTTTTGCGGAGTTT
>PLLW01000080.1 GCA_003141435.1 Ignavibacteriales bacterium | reverse complement strand
TATCGTTTTGGATGGATATGAATGACGGATAAGTAACCAGCGGGGGCAGGTCAATAAAGAAGTTAAAAGATCAGAGGGATAGTGATAATTTTGCATCAGACTGAAGGAAAGGTTTGAATATTGCTAATAATTTGATGGAATTTGAAGTAATTTATTCAGAGTGGTTAAACTTATATTTATTTATAATTGTCTAACTATAATAAATCAAATAAAATGGAGACCAGCTAATGTACAGAACAATAATGATAGCAGCTATTGCTGTTTTTATACTTTCTCTTTTGACTTTTGCTCAGCCACAGAGGTTAACACCACAGGAAAGAGTGAAAGCTTTAACTGAACGGTTAAATTTAACAAAAGACCAGGCATCTCAAATTGAACAGATTTACATACAGGCGCAAGACCAAATGAAGAAAATGAGTACTACAGATGGGAAACCTGACAGGAGTGCAATGCGTAAGATGATGCAAGATACACAGACCCAGGTAGTAAATGTATTGGATGACAAGCAGAAAGTTGAATTTCAGAAAATGCAGGACGAGAGAAGAAGCGGAACGCAGAATAAGAAACCAGCCAACAAACCTGACAGCAAAGCAAATACCAAAGCAGACAGCCTAAAGTCAGAATAACTATTTAATAAAAGAGGCTGCAATGGGCAGCCTCTTAATTGAAACATTATAATCTAAAGATCACTTCATCAGCGTCATTTTCTTTGTAACTGAAAAGTTGTGCATTCCATCAGCCGAACTTGCCCGAATTGAATAGAAATATACACCGCTGTTCAATGCATAGGCATTGAAATTAATGTCATATGTTCCATCCTTTTTTAACCCTGATGATAACTCATTAACAACAACCTGACCAAGAGAATTATAAACCGTTAATTTTACATTACTGTCAAACGGAAGTGAATATCTGATAACTGTACTTGGATTAAAAGGATTAGGGAAATTATTTTCCAAGGAATAAACAGATGGAATAAAATTAACATCGGCTTCAATATCATCAGAATATTTGGACTGACCGTCATAATCAACCTGTTTTAATCGGTAATAATATTTTCCGTTAGACGGTAATTGCTGGTCCAGAAAGAAATACTGTTTTGGCGAGGTACTAGTTCCTGCACCCTTAGTTTCACCAATTTTTACCCAATATGGACTTATATCCCTACGTTCAATTTCAAAAGAGTTATTGTTAACTTCGGTTGCTGTTTCCCACTTTAATTTTATTGAATTATTAACAGTAGTATAAGTAAATGAAGTTAATTCAACTGGTACAGTAATAAGGGTCATTGTTAAAATAGGATGAATTTCCCTTTGGTTTGGCGCTGCCCCCTGTCTGTCCATGTGCAAAATCAAAAAATCCGACTCCTGTAAGATGCACACTTACACCTATCGTTTTAAAACTTGAACCAGGAGTGTATGCAGCAACAAACCAATCCCTTAAAGTTTTAAAGATTATATATCTACTCGTGTTTACAATATTTGGGCACTCCGGATTAACAATCTCTGCAACCATCGTTTCACTTGTATTGCCTATAGTAGAAATAACAATATGAATATCCTGATCGGATTCATTTACGCATTTGACTAGATAACAGTCGAGTGAATAAACCGTATCTTCAACAGCTAACCTTGTTGTGTTATCACTTGGAAGAGTTGGCGCTGTAAGAGAACGCTGGTAAGCAACTGAGCTGGGTAAAATATTGTTGAAATTTACATGAGCTGTATCTGCATCGTAACAGGTTTTGACCGCCCATCTTTCAACACCGCAAGTGATAAGAGTTCCGTTTTCACTTTCAGATACATCGGACTCATCTGCATCTTGAGCGAAAGTTGCGGCAAGAGGAAGTAGTAATAACATCAACAAGATATAAAACGCGTATTTCATTGTCATAAGGATCTTAAATAATTATTTAACCAAAATATATATAATCATAAATAACATTACTTATCAAGATAAGCATCACAAAGTCATCATAGTTCAAATTCAAGTTGAGAATAGATATCAAAGATGAGAACTTTTTTGCGGGATGTTAAATAATGAAAGAGACTGCATATGTTTTGACACAGATTCTCATCTATGGGTATTCTACGGGTATTGAGAATCTCTTGATTGATGCGTGCTAGTCTTAGAAATAGTGCATATTTGGGATAAAAAGGCATTGGGTTGGTTTTTAGGGATTATATAGGTGTTTCGATTTGGGAAAGCAGAGGAAAGGGGGTTAAAAAAGGGAAAAGTCGAAATAAATGGATATTTAGGGTTTATTGAGGCGCCGGTCGGATTCGAACCGACGAATAAAGGTTTTGCAGACCTTCGCCTTNNGAGCGGGAAACGGGACTCGAACCCGCGACTTCAACCTTGGCAAGGTTGCGCTCTACCAACTGAGCTATTCCCGCATCAATAAATTAAGAACTTTTCTTTTTCAATTTTAGAGAGTCAAATATAATAGTAAAGGAAATATTCTGCAAATCTAATTTTTATACCATTGGTTGCATTAATAATAGGGAAAATTTATTTCCTGCTGCCAGTCATAAACCCCCGGAAAGGCAAAGAATACTGAACAGTTATGAATGCTTCTTTATCAATGGATTCTATTGATTCAATTACTTTGCCCTGAAGTTTTCTTGAAACTATTACAACGATTACTGAAACTCCTCCTGTTCCACCCTCGCCGGGAAGTATTGTAACGCCGATTTTTGATTTTCTGAGTGCAGTGGCGATTTTATCTGTGTAATGACGGGAAATAATATTAAGCTGCACAAAACCGAGTCCTATTTTTTGTTCGATGGTAACGCCGATTATATTGCCGAGTCCAAAACCTGTTGCATAGCCGAACAAATTTAAGAGAACATCCATGTGCTGCATTATATATCTAATTACGAAAATCCAAATGAGGACTTCAAAGAATCCGACTAATCCTGCAAGATATTTTCTTCCCTGAACAACAAGGATAAGCCTGATGGTATCTAAAGTAACATCGCAAATGCGCATGCACATTATTGAAAGCGCGCCTAAAATTATTATCAGCATTTATTATCCTATTATTAACAAACAAAATTAAATAATTTATACTTATTATTTTTATCTTTGCTCTTCAAAATAACAGATATCACATGCACGAATCAGAACGCAGGGAATTGGCAGACAATCTTTCGATGAAAGGAATTGACGATATTTATGTCCTTAAAGCGATTGGTGAAGTAGAGAGACACAAGTTTGTTCCTGCGGGGATAAGGTCTCACGCTTATAAAGATGCGGCACTTCCGATAGGATATGGACAGACAATATCTCAACCTTATACGGTTGCCTTTATGACTCAAGCACTAAAGCTGAAACCAAAGTCGAAGGTTTTGGAGATAGGGACGGGGTCAGGGTACCAGGCAGCTATATTGTATAATATGGGGATGAAAGTCTACAGCATAGAGAGGCAGCTTGATATACTTCATGCAACACAAAAGCTTTTTGATAAAATGGGAATCAGGGTTTATACTAAGTACGGGGACGGATCGATCGGATGGGATGAATTTGCACCTTATGACGGGATTATTGTTACGGCGGGTTCGCCATCTGTGCCGCCTTCTTTAAAGAAGCAGCTTGCGCCGGGGGGAAGGTTAGTAATTCCGGTAGGGGACAAGAATACGCAGGCATTAAAGATAGTTATGAAAACCGAAGAAGGGGCATTTATTACTGAGGATATTCCTGAATTTAAGTTTGTTCCACTAATCGGAAGAGAGGGGTGGAAAGAAAAGTAATCGTATTGGCAGGGCCGACCTGTTCGGGGAAAACCACATTAAGCATTCTTCTGGCTGATAAACTGAATACGGAAATTATATCGGCGGACAGCAGACAATTCTATAAATATCTTGATATTGGAACTGCTAAACCGGATAAACACGTATTAAAGAAAGTTAAACATCATTTTATTGATATACTGGAACCGGACGAATATTTTAATGTGAGTCTTTTTGAAAAGCAGGCGCTTAATATAATTGACGGACTGCTGGATAAGAATAAAATACCAATTGTGGCGGGGGGATCGGGGCTATACATTAAAGCTTTGACGGAGGGGATTTTTGATGAAGCCGATATTAATGAGGAGATAAGAAATAAGTTCATGTTAATAAAAGAGGAAGCCGGGAATGAGGGGTTATATAAGGAGCTTAAGTTAGTTGATCCTGAAAGTGCCGCGAAGATGCTTCCGCAGAACTGGAAAAGAGTACTAAGGGCTTTGGAGGTTTATTATTCAACCGGACAGTCGATATGGAAGTTTCATGAAAAACAGGTACGCGAGGTTGATATTGATTTCAGGATGTACGGATTAAACTGGAAGAGGGAAGTTCTGTATAAGAATATTGAACTCCGCGTTGACAGCATGATAGATAATGGATTAATAGATGAAATAAAGTATATTTTAGATAAAGGTTATAATAAAACCTTAAATTCACTGAATACCGTAGGTTATAAGGAGATTATTTCATACCTGGAAGGAGAGATTAAACTGGATAGGGCAGTGGATCTGATTAAGAGAAATACCAGACGTTACGCGAAGAGGCAAATGACTTGGTTTAGAGGAGTGGAGGGGGTGCATTGGTTTGATGTTGCTTCATCTGATGATCTTAATAATATTTCTGAGGAGATTATAAAGTCAGAAGGATTATTTGAAAGGGAAAATTAGGATAGGTGTAGGGCAGGGGTTTAAGGAAATAAAAATAAGGATTAACATGTACGAAGAAGAATTAAAGCGATTGAATTTATTCGGAGGAAGGATTACAAATTTAAGAGGTTATCTTTGACGTCGATAATAAGATTGCAAAGATAAACGATCTGCGGCATCTGACGACTGAACCAAAATTCTGGGATGATCAGATGGGCGCCCAGAAAGTTCTTCAGGATATTAAACAATTAGAGGGGTGGGTAAATCTTTGGCAGAGTGCTTTTAATAAACACAAGAACCTTGCGGAGATAATTGAACTTGCCGGCATGGAGGGGGATGCTTCGTTTGCGGGGGAGATAGAGAATGAATTTAAATCGCTTGAAGCAGAGTTAGAAAATGTTGAGCTTAAGAATATGCTTAGCGGCAAGGACGATATCAACAACTGCATTCTGACTATTCATTCCGGCGCGGGGGGGACGGAGGCGCAGGACTGGGCTGAAATGATAATGCGGATGTACTTGCGCTGGGGGGAGCAGAATGGTTTTAAGATGAATATTGCAGATATACTTGAGGGGGACGGTGCAGGAATTAAATCGGTTACTATTGAAGTCCAGGGGGAATACGCTTACGGTTATATGAAAGCTGAGAATGGTGTGCACAGGCTTGTGAGGATTTCCCCATTCGATTCAAATAAAAGAAGGCACACTTCCTTTGCCTCCGTGTTTGTGATTCCGGAAATTGATGACACGATTGAGATTGATATTAATCCCGCTGATTTAAGAATTGATACGTTTCGTTCAGGCGGAAAGGGAGGGCAGAATGTGAATAAGGTGGAGACTGCCGTGAGGATAACGCATATTCCATCGGGCGCTGTTGCGGCGTGCCAGAGTGAGCGCTCGCAGTTTCAGAACAAGACCAACGCCATGAAGCTTCTTAAGTCAAAGCTTTATCAGATCGAAAGGGAAAAGCAGTTGGCGGAAATTGATGAGGTTGAAAAGGGGAAGATGAGGATTGAATGGGGAAGCCAGATACGTTCTTATGTTTTTCATCCTTACAATATGGTGAAGGACCACCGCACAGATGTTGAGACATCAGATGTGCAGGGTGTTATGGACGGGGATATAAATAAATTTATAAAAGCTTTCTTGTTAAAGTTTAGTCATAACTAGATTCTTTTTTTATGAAGGGAATTCTTAATACAGTTAAAAAGAAGAAGACATCCGTTAAAAAGAAGAGTGACTTTTTTGATAAGATATATAAAATTGTAGCGAAAATACCTTACGGAAAAGTTGCGACGTATGGGGATATAGCAGAAGCCTGCGGGATAAGATCATCTGCGAGGACGGTTGGCTGGGCATTAAATGGAGCGAAGGATTCTGGGCTTCCGTGTCATAGGGTTGTAAACAGATTTGGGGCACTTACGGGAAAGCTGCATTTTGGGAGTTATGAAATTATGGAAGACTTGCTGCTTTCAGAGGGGGTTAAGTTTGATAAGGAAGGCTGCGTAATCCTAAAAGACTTTTTATGGAGTCCGCAGCCGATTAAAAGGAAGAGGGCTAAACCGAAGGAGTAGAATAGCGGAGTACTACAATAGATGACACACCTGATTCTATAGTTATATAAATTTTCTTCTTTGCATTATCAAAATTATCAGTTCTGAACAGATCGGATTCTATTGTTTTAAATCCCTCAAAACGTTTTGAGGATAAGCTTGCATCTGTTTTAATTTCGCAACCTGCACCTTCAGGAACATCTATATCTATAGTGGAAGCGCCTGCATCGATGGTAAGTCTTGTTTCATCAGCTCTGTCACCAAGTTTAAGTTTCAAAGAAGCCGCACCCATGTCTATTGATATTTTTTCTGTTTTATAGGGACTTAAATCAAGATCTACTGATGCAGCCCCAAGATCAAAGTTAAGATCCCACACTGGTTTGGTATTTAATTTGAGATCAATCCTGTTTTTCATTTTATTAAAATGGAAAAAGCGGATATGTCCTTGGTTCATATCAAAGTTAAGATCTACATGATTGTCTGATACGTCTTTGCTTAATGAATAATTTTCTTTCTTACCTTCAGCACTGGCAAAGAAGAGTTCAGTAGTAGTATCATGCGCAATAAACGTCCCTCCCCCAGCATTAAAATTTAGAGTAGCTTTAGAATAGGAATTATTATATGGTTCGGAATATTCATTAGTAGTGTATTTAGAACCGTCATTGTCATCGCTGATAGTCCATTCCATACCGTGTCCGACTTGATGGCAACCATATCTCACTGATGTAAAGAGAGCAAGTGCAAGAAGGAAAGCAGTAAGTCCGACAACTATTCCTTTTGCCACTTGGTTTCTAATCATAAGAGACGCACCCCAAAGGATGATAACAACCGGCCATAGCTTCCATAAGTAGTTCCAATCAACAAAGAGTTGCATAAAATGGTCAAGCAGCCATAAAAGGCCGATGGAGATAAATAAGATTCCCCAGAACAGGTGTTTAGTTTTCATGTCTGTAATTCCTTAATTACTTTTTAATAGCATTTATAAGAAGACCAATTCCCAGCACAATTAGTACTACGGGAAAAATATCATGGAAATGAATACGGTCAATCATATTATTGGCAAGGAGAAATAATCCGAATACAACCAAAACAATACCCCATGTTACCCCATGTTTCTCATGATGGTGATTATGAGAATGGGGATAATTTGGGTTTGGGTCAGGCGGTGTTTCCGTTTTGGGTGGAGTTGCGGGTGGTGCGTTTGAACTTCCACCGGTTGTTGAATACGAATCGGTTTCTGTAGCGGGTTCCTGGTTCTGCGGAGGAATATTCACATTCATATTATAAGGAACAAATGGACCTTTTGGCACAACAATCCACATTATTATATAGGCAATTATTCCTGCACCGCCAACAAATATAGACAGAACAAAAACGAGTCTTACTATAGTTGGGTCAACCTCAAAATATTCTGCTAATCCAGCTGCTACACCCCCCAGCATTTTTTCCCGGACTGATCTATATAATTTCTTATGCATATGAACTCCAGTGTTTTAAGTTTTCTGCACGAATTATAAATAAAATTTAATATAATAGTACTAAATATAGTTTGATTGGATAGAAAAAACGATATAGCGCTTGTTTTTATATATAAACGGAAAGGAAGTTAAATAAATAGATTGTAAAGATTTAGGAGGTTTCCTATTTTGAACACATAATATTGTACATTTTATATGAAAATAGCAATTTGCCAGATCAACACAGTCGTTGGTGATCTTGGAAATAATAAACAGAAAATAATTGATTGGTATAAAAAAGCCGAAGCTGATGGTGCTGACCTTGTGATATTCCCTGAATTATGTTTGGTTGGATATCCTCCTCTTGACCTTGTTGAGAAGAAGGAATTCAGGGATGCGGCGCTAAGCGCTGCTAAAGAAGTTGCTTCTATAACCAAAAGTACAGGGCTAATTTTCGGATCTATATGCGAAGGGGATAATCAGGCAGGTACCGATATTCATAATTCTGCTTTCCTATGTTATAATGGCAAAATTCAGTTTATACAGCATAAGTCCTTAATTCCTAATTACGATGTATTTGATGAGATGCGCTATTTCGATCCTTCAAGAGAAGTACTTGTGCATGAATTCAAAGGGGAGAAATTAGGTATATCTATTTGTGAGGATATCTGGAACGATGAGGATTATTGGTATAAAAGAAGATATGTAAACGATCCTATACAGGATCTTCTAAAAAAAGGGGCGGCGTTATTGGTTAATATTTCTGCCAGCCCCTATGGATATGGCAAAAGGGAGGACAGGAAGAAGATGTTGTCTGTCTTGACCCGGAAAGATAAACTGTCGCTTGCTTATGTCTGTTGTAGCGGTGCACAGACCGACCTGATTTTTGACGGTGCCAGTATGTGCTTTGATTCGAAAGGAAACCTTGTTGCTCTTGGTAAGACTTTTCAGGAAGACTATTTTATTTGGGATACCGCTGTGCCAGCAAAACCAATTACCAGGGTTGAGGGGAGTTTTGAAGAAGAAGTGCTGAATGCACTAATTTATGGAGTAAGGGAATACTCTTTTAAAATGAATCTTCCTAAAGTTATACTTGGGCTAAGCGGAGGAATTGATTCAGCCCTGGTAGCATATATAGCTGTTCGGGCACTTGGTAAAGAAAATGTGCATGTTGTTCTGATGCCTTCAATATATTCAAGCGCAGGAAGTATTGATGATTCTTTGAATCTTATAAAAAATTTGGGCATCACATATGATGAAGTTCCAATTACTCCTGTATTTGATTCTGTGCTGAAAACATTGGATCCAGTTTTTGGAGATTTACCTGAAGGGCTTACGGAAGAAAATATACAGGCAAGAATAAGGGGGCTTTATCTCATGGCTCTTTCAAATAAGTATGGATATCTTTTGCTGACTACTGGAAATAAATCTGAAATGGGTGTTGGCTATTGTACACTATATGGGGATATGTGCGGAGGACTTGCAGTAATTGCTGATGTATATAAAACCGACATTTACAGGATTGCAAATTATATCAACATGGAGCGCAAGATAATTCCTCAGAACATCATAGATAAAGCTCCATCTGCTGAACTGAAACCCAGGCAAACGGATCAGGATTTTCTTCCTCCATATGAAATATTGGATAAAATATTACGTATGTATCTGGAGGAAAATAAAGAAGAAAAAGAGATTTCTGAAATAATGGGGGAAACTGAATTGGTAAATAAAGTGTTGCGTCTTGTAGACAGAAATGAATTTAAAAGAAAACAGGCAGCCCCTGCTTTAAGGGTATCACGAAAAGCATTTGGATTTGGAAGGAGATACCCAATTGTTCAGGGCTGGAGAAGATAAAAGATAACAATGAATATTATTAAAAGATTTTTTGTTCTGATATTTATATTATTAATCAGCGAGTCTGTTTACCCGCAGTTTGGGAAACCTCTCGACCTTGTAAAGATAAAGGTTTTTAAGTCGTTAGATAAGGTTAATGTATCTCCCGGAAGCGAGTTCAAAATTTCCGTAAAAGTAAATATCGATCCTCAATGGCACATCAATTCCAATAAGCCTTATGAGGATTTTTTAATCCCTTCGGTTCTTTCAATTGATGCAGCTTCAGGATTTACTCTTATTAAGGTTAAATATCCGGATTCGCAGGATAGAAAACTTGCGTTTTCTGATAAGCCAGTATCAGTATTTGAAAATGAAATATACATTAGTGCGCTTATAAAGGCTTCCTCAAAAGTTAAACCGGGGATTTATAAGTTAATAGCTACTTTTAAGTACCAATCCTGTAATGACAAAACTTGTCTTCCCCCAAATTCGGTTTCCGATACTTTGGCTATTGAAATTTCAGATAATCAGGCAGAGGTAAAAGAAATAAACCCTGATGTTTCCAGGAATAGTGATCTTGCAAATACTTCAAGTGTTCCAGCTAGAATAAAATCAGATTCAGAAAATAATTCAATATCTTCGCGATTGGAAAGAAGCGGTCTCCTTTTAAGTTTAATATTTGTGTTTATAGGAGGACTTGCCCTTAATTTAACACCATGCGTCTATCCTTTGATCCCTATTACCATTGGTTATTTTGGCGGGCAAAGTGAAGGTAAAACAAGCCGCCTGGTTTTGATGGGGGTTCTTTTTGTCGTGGGACTTGCTATTACATATTCGGTAATAGGCGTAGTAACTGCTCTAAGTGGATCAATTTTCGGATCCCTGCTTCAGAATACATATGTAATTTTATTTATTGCTCTTATATTCCTCGTTTTATCTTTGAGCATGTTTGGTGTTTATGAATTTAAGCTTCCGGATTCACTTGTAAATAAAGCTGGTGGTGCTAAATCAGGTTTATTCGGGGCTTTCTTTATGGGGCTTACGATGGGAATTGTTGCAGCCCCATGCATAGGTCCCTTTGTACTTGGACTGGTAACTTATGTTGCAGCCAAAGGCGATCCTTTCTTTGGATTTATTCTATTTTTTGATCTTGCTGTTGGATTGGGATTTCCATATTTATTGCTTGCTATTTTCTCCGGTAAAATTAAAAAGCTGCCCAGGGCAGGGGAGTGGATGGAGGCCGTTAAGCATATCTTTGGATTTTTACTTGTTGGTATGGCTATCTATTTTATCAATCCTATTCTGCCCAAAAATATACAGGGATATCCTCTGCCAATCCTAATGATATTTGCAGCTCTTTATCTCACATTATTTGACAAACTGGCTAACAGGATAAAAGGATTCAGGATATTTAAGATTGTCTTTTCAGTTTTATTAATTGCAGTTGCTGTTTATGCCCTTATTCCTTCTAATAAAAAATCAATTGGATGGCAGCACTATAAATCTGAAATCGTCTCAGCCTCCTTATCCGGCTCAAAAGGAATGATTATTGATTTTTATGCGGACTGGTGTATTCCATGTAAAGAGCTAGATGCAAATACATTCTCCGATGAAAGAGTAATTGCCCTTGCTAATAACTTTGTTACTTTAAAAGCTGATATGACAAAATCCCTTTCCCCCGAAGTAGAGGCATTAAGAAATAAGTATAATATTGTTGGAGTACCGACTGTACTTATTATTAATAATAAAGGAAAGGAAGTTCAACGGCTTACTGGATTTGTGAATGCAGACGAGTTTATCAAATTGCTTAAGGGTGTGGATTAATTCCCTTGTTCTTTTTGTAAATGGCGTTTATGCCATATAGCACTAGCCCCTTTTCGTAAACATAATCGAAATTAAGTAGTCCTTTTATATTTTCGAAATTCCCCCCGGTGATATAGATGAAAACTTCTTCAGCTTTAGTTTTATTTTGAATTAACTTAATTGCTCTTTCTATCAGTCCTGCAGCAGAATGCATCACGCCGCTGGCAATAGACTCATTTGTTGTTTTGCCGATGATATCTTTATAATCCTCGCCTGTTGCATGTGGAAGTTGTGCCGTTTCATGTTTTAATGATTTGAACATAAGGTCGGTCCCAGGTGCAATAACTCCTCCGGTAAATATCCCTGGATATTTTACAACATTCAGAGTTGTGGCTGTTCCAAGGTCAATCGATATAATGATCTGTTCTTTCTTTAATTCTTTTTCTTTGCAATATAAATAATATGCCCCTTCTGCCGAACAAATTCTGTCAATCCCAAGTGTCTCTGGTGAATCATATTCTATCTTTAAATTAAATGATGAGTTCTTGCTTATTATAATCGGGTTTAGTTTTAGATGATGAAGACTGTCTGTTAAATATTTTGTTTTAGATGGGACTACGGATGAAACTACTATATCCCTGAATTTATTTTTCTTGATCAAATCTAAAAGAGGAATAATCTCCTGAAGGAAATGGCATTCAATCAGATTGTCATCTGCAAATATTCCGGCTTTTGTATTTGTATTTCCAATATCGCATGCAAGGAGCATAATTTATCTCAGACTAACATCACCGCAATGAATCTTCTCTATCCTGTCATTATTATCTTTTAGCAATAGAAATCCATTCTCATCAACATCTTCAAAAATGCCATATTTAACTTCTTCTCCTTCAGTAATTGAGATTTTATCCCCTATCATACTGCATCTTTGTTTCCAATCTTTTAAGATGTTTTCCGGAGATTCAATCAATACAAGCAACAATTCCTCAAAATTATTCAATACTTCGGCTAGCAGTCTTTCCCTCTCCGCGTTCTCATTAATTTCAAGCTTTACAGAAGTAGGGGGAATTGAATAGCTTCCCTGAAACATTGTCTGGTTAACATTTATGCCCAACCCTATAACAAGCCGATCTATTTTATTTCCTTCTGAAGTAGACTCAATTAATATGCCGCATAATTTTTTCCCATCTATTAAAACATCATTTGGCCATTTCAACTCAACTTTTAACTGATAAAGATTTTCCAGTGCATTCCCTACTGCTAACGACGCCGCAAAATTAAGAAGTACTGGATTTTCGGTAATATATTTTTTATTACTTAGAAGTATTGAAAAAAGGAGGTTCAATTCTTTTGCGCTATACCAGGGACGGTTCTTTCTCCCTCTTCCTTTTAATTGCTTCTCAGTATAAAAAACAGTTCCGTTAATAGTGTATTTATTTCCTTTGTCTAAAAGCACTGAATTTGTCGAATCAGCTTCTTCCGAAAAAACAAAATTTCTACCTATAAACTCAGTATCAAGCTTTATATCGAAACTTTCAAAACTAAACAAATTATCCTCTCTGAGTTGATAGTTGTAAAAATAGTAAAAACTTTACCAATTCTCTTCTGGATTGATTAATTCTGAATTCACTTTTTGACATAATATTGTAAATTTAAGTCAATAGAAGCATACGTTTGTCAATTTGGCATAATGGTGTGACGATATGATCCTCGATAAATATGCCAATATAACGCAAATTCCAACTATTCTATATGGCACGACCATTGACTAACAATTAGGAATAAATCCGGGATAAATTTAACTGTTACCGGTAATAACATGAAATTAATTATTCATTAAAGCCTTATTAGCTATATTTTCAAGGAGATACATATTATGGGAAAAATAATTGGAATTGATTTAGGTACAACAAATTCTTGTGTTGCGGTAATGGAAGGAAATGATCCGGTCGTTATACCAAATTCTGAAGGTGGAAGAACTACCCCTTCGGTTGTTGCTTTTACAAAAAATGGCGAAAGATTAGTCGGTCAGCCAGCTAAACGACAGGCTATCACTAACTCTAAGAATACGATCTTTTCTATCAAAAGATTTATGGGAAGAAATATCAATGAAGTAAGTGATGAAAAAACTAAAATTCCTTATGAAGTTATTTCCGGAGATAACGGATCGGCAAGAGTCAAGATTGGCGACCGCGTTTACTCACCTCCTGAAATCAGCGCTATGATTCTTCAGAAAATGAAGAAAACTGCTGAGGAATATCTTGGAGTTGAAATTACAGAAGCTGTTATTACTGTTCCTGCATATTTTAATGATTCACAACGTCAGGCAACAAAGGATGCTGGTGAAATTGCTGGCTTAAAAGTCAGAAGAATAATTAATGAACCTACTGCAGCAGCTCTTGCCTATGGTCTCGATAAGAAAACTAAAGATCATACTGTTGCAGTATATGATCTCGGAGGCGGTACTTTTGATATATCTGTTCTTCAGCTTGGCGAAGGTGTATTTGAGGTAAAGTCAACTAATGGTGATACTCACCTTGGTGGCGATGATCTTGACCAGAGAGTTATTGACTGGCTTGCAGATGAATTTAAAAAACAGGAAGGCATCGATTTACGTAAAGATCCTATGGCATTACAGAGATTAAAAGAAGCCGCCGAAAAAGCTAAAATGGAATTGTCCACCGCTATGCAGACAGATGTAAATCTTCCTTTCGTTACTGCTACGCCGGATGGTCCTAAACATTTGAATGTTAACTTAAGCCGCTCCAAGTTCGAGCAGTTGATTGATGATCTTGTTAACAGGACAAAGGGTCCATGCGAACAGGCATTAAAGGATGCAGGTGTTTCAGCTTCCGGAATAGATGAAGTTATTCTTGTCGGTGGTTCTACCAGGATACCAATGGTTCAGGAACTTGTTAAAAAGATTTTCGGAAGAGAACCGCATAAAGGTGTTAACCCGGATGAAGTGGTCGCCGTCGGTGCCGCTATTCAGGGTGGTGTTTTGACTGGAGAAGTTAAGGATGTACTTTTACTAGACGTTACTCCATTGTCACTCGGTATCGAAACTCTGGGCGGTATTTTTACTCGTCTTATCGATGCAAATACTACTATACCTACTAAGAAAAGTGAGGTATTTTCCACGGCCTCTGATAGTCAGCCTTCAGTTGAAATAAATGTCCTTCAGGGTGAAAGACAAATGGCTGCTGATAACAGGACTCTCGGAAGGTTCCACCTTGATGGCATTCCGCCTGCTCCTAGAGGCATTCCCCAGGTTGAGGTTACTTTTGATATAGACGCAAATGGTATTCTTCATGTAGGCGCTAAAGATAAAGCTACAGGAAAAGAGCAAAGTATAAGGATCACTTCTTCCGGCGGATTAAGTACAGATGAAGTTGAGAAAATGAGAAATAGTGCTAAAGAGCATGCAGCAGAAGATAAGAAGAAGAAAGAAACTGTTGAAATTAAAAATAATGCCGATAGCCTTGTCTTCCAATTGAAGAAACAGCTTGAGGAATTAAAAGATAAATTTACAGGCGATCAGAAGTCTCGTCTCGAAGCTGAAATTAAAAAATTGGAAGATGCAATCGCTTCTAATAATAATGACCAGATTAAATCAGCTACCGATTCCCTGAATAAAGTATGGAGCGAAATGGCTGCACAGCTTTACCAACAGCCGGGACCCGGTGCTCCTCAGCAACCCGGTGATGCTAATCAGGCAGATCCTTCAGCTCAATCTGGAAAACCTGAAGATAAAAATGTCCAGGATGCTTCTTATGAAGTAGTCGACGAGGAAAAAGATAAAGATAAAAAGAAGTAATTAGAAATAATTAGCAGTAATTATATGAATGCCCTTCCAAAAGGGCATTCATTATTTTATGCCAATATACATTTGATTAAAACCATTCTTATTAAACCCGCCTTAGATATTTCATGTCAAAATGCCATCAGATAAATTATTATTCTTATTTAGTTCATATTTGGTTCTTATTTACCGGCCNNCCGCAGCGGAGTGGAAGTAAATTTATAGTATTTTAATTGCAGCCATGTTTCTTTTGCTCCTTTTCTTGCGTCAAGAAAAGGAGAATAGAATTTATTTGTGCATAATCTCATTGTAATTTATTCCATGATGACTATATTTAATATTTATTTTACATATTATTATTCTCTTAATGACACAAAGCTCTAAGAAAAACAGAATTATTTTTATTGACATAATGAGAGCTATTGCCGTTTTCCAAATGGTACAGGGACATACAATTGATGCCTTCCTTTCTAATAATTACCGTGTTCTGAACAACCCTGTTTTCGGTGCCTGGCTCTTTATGCGTGGAGTAACTGCCCCTATCTTTCTGTTCTCTGCTGGAGCTGTGTTCTCATATTTATTCAGGCTTCACGATCAGCCATTTGAATCCAATCCACGCGTTAGTAAAGGAATTAAAAGATTCGCCTTACTACTTTTCCTTGGCTATCTGTTACGGTTTCCCGCACCAACCTTAATTGATTTCTCTTCCGTTTCCTCTGTTGCGTGGCAAACATTCGAATCAATTGATGTGCTTCAGCTTATCGGGGTGGGTCTTCTGTTTGTTATTACACTCTTCTTTATAATTGAGAAATTAAAATTAAACGACTATTGGGTGTTCGGTTCAATTGCAATGATCTGTTTGTTCATATTTCCCTTAACTGAATCAGTTAACTGGACAAAATATTTACCCGTTTATTTGGCATCCTATCTGTACAAAAGTACAGGCTCCCAGTTTCCCATTTTCCCATGGCTTAGCTATCTGTTAGCAGGGGCATTTCTCGGAACTTATCTCGCAAAGAACCCGATGGTATTTAAAACCGCTAAGTTCAGTCGGAATCTTTTCATTATCGGTCTGCTTTTCCTCTTCATCTCTTTAATTGGTCATATAGTTGGCACCGGCTGGGTCAGTAATTATTATTGGGATACCAGTCCCAACCTTATGATATTAAGGTTAGGTTTTGTACTTATCCTCAATTCTGTAGTCTCTCTTATCTGCCTCAGGATTGAATCAATCCCGCGGATATTTATTTTAATTGGTCGTAATACTTTGCTAATTTATGTTGTCCATTTGGTAATTTTATATGGAAGTGCCTGGAACCCCGGTTTGTCTGTTCTTTTTGATAAAGCCTTCGATGTGTGGAATACTTTAGGCTCCGCCGTTCTTATGCTTGGACTAATGACACTTATGGTTTTCATTATTCATAAATTGAAAATTAAAAATAAAGAGATTGTAACATAACCTGATGCGCAAATCCGATTTAACTTCCCCGGCTCCCGCTCCTGATGATAATATCTTAGATCAGACTCTCCGTCCGGTCGCTCTTTTGGATTTCAAAGGGCAGGATAAGATTACTGAAAACCTTAATGTCTTTATCTCCGCTGCTAATAAAAGAACTGAAGCTCTCGACCATGTTCTTTTAACTGGACCTCCCGGACTAGGTAAAACTACCCTCGCGCACATTATCGCCCATGAATTGCAATGTAAAATAAAGGTTACATCAGGACCTGTACTCGAAAAACCTGGTGATCTCGCAGGTATCCTTACAAATCTCGAAGAAAGATCTGTCCTCTTTATTGATGAGATTCATAGGCTCTCTCCTGTTGTTGAAGAATATCTCTATTCTGCAATGGAAGATTATAAGCTTGATATTATGATCGACTCCGGTCCAAGCGCAAGATCGGTGCAGATCAGTCTCCCGAAATATACTCTCATTGGAGCTACTACAAGAGCCGGTATGCTTACTTCTCCCCTCAGGGATCGGTTCGGAATTAAGTTCCGTCTTGATTACTATAATGCAGGTACGCT
The DNA here is from genome assembly GCA_003141435.1 of Ignavibacteriales bacterium. Lineage (GTDB taxonomy): Bacteria > Bacteroidota > Ignavibacteria > Ignavibacteriales > Ignavibacteriaceae > Fen-1301. The sequence continues at coordinate 15,920 of PLLW01000080.1, read as the reverse complement.
TGCCTATATTGTCAAACGCTCATCTCGGATTCTGAATATACCCGTTGATGAAAATGCCGCTCTCGAAATAGCTAAAAGATCCCGGGGAACTCCTAGAATTGTTAACCGTCTCTTAAAAAGAACAAGAGACTTCGCCGACTATGAAGATAAAAAAATAATTGATCTGGCTGTTGCTCAGAAAGCATTGAATGCACTTGAGGTTGATGAGTACGGTCTCGATGAAATGGATAAGGATATTATCCTCGCTATCATCGAGAAATATAAAGGAGGTCCCGTTGGCCTTGGAACTTTAGCGGTTGCAGTTAATGAAGACCCCGGAACAATTGAAGAAGTCTATGAACCATTCCTGATCCAGCAGGGATTTATTCAAAGAACCCCGCGGGGTAGGGAGGCTACCGACCTCGCCTATAAAAGATTTGGAAAAAAAAGATTCAATACCCAGTCTCCAAATAATTTATTCGAGTAAGAATAAATTATTTCATCACTATCATCTTCTTGGTCTCTCTGAAACTCTGCTTTCCGTCTATTGAGGTCGCTGCAACTGAATAGAAATAAACACCGCTCGAAATTCCCAAACTGTTAAAGCTCACCTCATAAGTTCCCACCCCATGCATTCCATTTGTAAGTTCCCTAACCGCTTCCCCAAGTATATTAAATACGGTTATCCTTACATTGCTCTCAAATGGGATCGAATACCTAATCCGTGTCGAAGGATTAAAAGGATTCGGATAGTTCTGCTCCAATGAATAAATCCGCGGAGCTGAATTTACATCAACCACACCTGTAGGCTTAATTCTCTTATTTAGTGTTAAAATTCCTCCATCGGGAATTATCTTCGTTCTAACATAAGTGCTATTACCGGCAGCAATAGTATTTACAGAATCTGTTCTTGAACCCTGAATAACATAAGCCGATTCCCAATCAGGTGGCACAGTAATGTCAACAGTCAAAGGATAATTATATATCGCGTCATTCAAATTGTCTGTTGCATTAATCTGTATCTGGGTATCGGTCTCTGAAGTTACAGTATCTTGAACCTGTTCCCGTTCCTTCATGTAGCGTGTAATATTCCCCATAGTTTCTACCCATACCTCATTACTGTCTGATCTTGGTTTCAGCCATTGACAAAGTGATGTCAACCATTCTGTCGACATTGGATACCACGTTATCTGTAGCAACGAATTAGTTATTTGTGAAAAAGGAACTACGTCATGCGCCATTAGCATTCCCCAATTCCCATCCGTTACCGAACTCTGTTCATAAGTTTCAAAATCCTGTAATTCATCCAGATCATCCTGTGTGGAATTTCTCGGCGTATTAAACTGTTCCTCCTTAGCGCCTATCTTATAAAACCCTGAATCCGCTATAGCTGAATCCATCGGAATATTACTTCCGGCTCTTCCGGCTTCGTAAAATAGCGCAGTCTCATTTCTTACATTCGTATTGGCGGCATTCATAGGATACGCAATCGTAATGCATTTCTGACTCGGTATTTTCTGCTCTATGGTTTTTTTGGATTGGTATAGCTCAAACAATAAGGTACTGTCGGTTGTTGTATCGCCGATTGCTAATGTTGTAAGATCAGGGTGAGTCACTGTATGTGAACCAATCTCATGTCCATCAACAGACATTGACCTGAATTGATCCCATGTTCCGTATCGCCAAATCCCCGGCAGCTCATCAGTCATAGAAGCGCTGATAATGAAAAATGTTCCCTTAAATCCATATGAATCAAGAAGTGGCGCCGCATAAGTATATTGCGACATAAGCCCGTCATCAAATGTAAAAGAAAAAGCAGACTTCCTGTCATCCGCCCATTTCTTAACGGATACTTGTCCATATCCCCCCGTAGGGCTAACGCCCAAAACAGGAAATTGTACCAGTAGAATTAAAACTGCAGTTGAAACCGTAACACTGAACTTCATTGTAAAATCTTATTAATCATTCACTAAACTTGCTCAAAAAAGAGTCACTTATTAATATTGATACACTTTGTTACTTACAAAAACATAAATAAATCAATTAAATATACCATATTTAATTAAAATCAATCCTATGATTCAATTACTATGCCGTATTCAAAAATCTCATCTGGTCTATCCTGCACAATTTATACACCGCCTGCTAATTTCCCATCAGCGTCATTACTTAACAAATATTCCTTAACGTACTGATTAAACCACCTTTTAGTCATTCCTATATCTTCCCCAACAACCATAGTAAAATAAAGAATGCACTTCTCATAATTAGAAATGTTCTTTGCCATTTCAGCATTAAAGCCAAATGTCACCCCTATACTTTGCGTTGGTTTAAAATCTTTTATCTGTGCGGATAATGGATAAATTGTGCAGGATTCATAATCCTTTTCCCTTGGACTATAAGCACTAAGAATCCCCACTGCAGTAATCATATTCTCTCTCCCTTCAAAACCGGTCCATTCCCTAAGTGGCGCCACCCCGATTTTTATTCCCTCAGCATCTAACGAAGATTGTACTTCTGAAAAATACATTGATGTCGTTGGACATATCATGTTTCCTCTTGTTGGATGCTCATAAGTACACCGCTTTATATTCGCCGCTAATATATTTCTATACGGCACTCTCGATTTCACCGGCCATTTTTTCCATGTCTCCCGCAATGGCACTATCCGGTTAATTCCCCCCGAAAACACCGCAGCCACCCCTGCCTTTAATTGAGTCTTTAATTTATTTGGATTGATCTCCTGCTTAATCTTCTCCTCTTGGTAAGGATGGATTATTTTCCCATTTAACTTAATAACCAAACCATCAGCTTTCCCCTCAAAATGAATATTAAGATCATTCTTGGATTTCGCCATGTCCCAAATCTCCTTAAGTTGATAGCAATAAACCAGTTACCACCTACAAAATTAAAGATTTATATTAAAATAACCATTAATTGCTCCTCTTTTTACCATCAATTATCCGAATAATGGATATTCCCTGCATAATTTGAATATTATATTCATATCCCCACTCCGAATCCTATTAGGCTCTACTGTGGTCGTCCTGCCGACATCCACGGCTCATCCCTATTGCAGTAGCGAGAAAAATCCGTAAAAATCGGTGAATATCAGTAAAAATCCGTGGAATTGTTATTTAAGGTAGGTCACTTGATCTATTAACTTCAATAAATCAATAATTAATGTGATAATAAAATTTGATTTAAATGTCAAGTTTTTTCTTTTATTATTTAAATAATTTTAATAGTTTTTTCAAAATAATCAAAACCGGTACATTTTAGGCTCATGTACCGGTTCTTATTTTTTAATTAACTTATAAGGATAAAAGGAAGTACTGTACAAGTTTGATCAGTTTAGGATCATCCTTGATATCCTGGTTGTGATAATTTGTCCACAGGTATTTCCCCGTACCAATATGGTTTTCTACAATTACGTATACAGCCGGTGATATTCCCTTTATTTTTCCGTAAACCTTGGCATTAGAAGGAAGATCAGTAAACTTTTCATAACCGGATAGATTTCTGCTGTCAGTGGAATTCCATTGTGCAGAGGTGAACCCTACGAATTTGGATATATCGGTATCAGTCAAAAGAATTGAATCAGTTGCCGCAGTTGAATAATTTTGAACCTGATACGATGATGTCCATATCCTCTGCAAATGATAATAATTGTAATGACCACCATACATGTTTCCTCCACCCGCTACATATCTGCCATAAACTCTTGATAACTTTGCATATTCTTGATCTCCTTCAGTACTTCCGTCGCAGTCAGAGAAAACTAGAGTGTACTGTTGAAGATAAGTTAATAAACCGGCTGAGTCAGCATCAGCCCTGAGTCTTAATGTGTCTATGTCTGTTAAGTCAAAGGAAGTGAATCCTATTTTGGGATCGCTTAATACATCCTCTAATTGTTCTGCACTTGCTTGTACACATAGAACTTTGATTGCAGTGTTTCTAACCAGGGTTACTGGAGGAACAATATTAGTCGCAGTAGCAGAAACATTTAGGGTAAACTGTACTTGGTAAGCTGAACCGATTTTAGCAATAAAAACTTGATTCCCGGCAGGGGATTGAAGAGTGGCTTTTCCTAAAGAGTCTGTGTAAGCCTCAAAACTTGGATCAGCATAAGGTACAACCTTTAATGTAACAAGCACTCCCCCCTGTGGTTGCGCGGTTGCGTTAAGAACTGTAACGTTTACTGGGTACGTTGGGACTGTACTGGTAGGTGATGATTCGCTCTTCTTACATCCGGTTATGGATATAACTAAAATTAAAGCGATAAAAAACATGGAAAAGAACCGTAAAGCATTTTTCATGATAGCACCTTTTTTTGTTGAATAGATTTATTTTATTATCTGAACAAATACCATTTATGCAATTATTTCGAGCTATTATGTTAAAGATATTTTTTAATTTATTTAATGTCAAATATCATTTAAAACAATATCAATCTCTCTGTTCATTCAATCTCTTTGTACCGAAACAATCCGTAAATGTTATTCGTTTTTTATCTCATAATAATTGAAATTAGAAAGAATATCCAATAAGTTTACTTGAGTTTATGAATATGTTTTGCAACTGTGAGCGGGTCAAGTTTCCAATTATAGATTTATCACAAACAAACATTATCTGGGAGTTCTAAATGAAATATTTAGCCACATTGACAATCCTTATATTCTTAGTCTTTTCAAATGAAATATTACAAGCCATCTCTTTCCAAATCACAAATTGTTGATCATTATATACAAACTCTTGGTGCCACGAATTTAGGTGGACAGGTGATGATTATTGAAACACAAGCTGCGCTTAAACTAATTAATAAATATTTTCTAAATCAATAAAATGAAAACAAAAAAAATAGAATTAGACGTGGACTTTATCGGTGGACAACGTGCGTTGACAATAGTAGAAGAAAAAGTACTCAGTGATTTTTTTAGAAAACGCAAGTTAATCTCAAACCAGTCTATAGACTATAAAAAATCGAAGTCTGTTAAGCGGCAAAAAATGACAGTTTGACTTCGCTGCCGAAAACCTTCTTCTTTATCTGTAAATTATAGCAAGGGATAAATGTAGAATTCGAAAATAATAATTAAATCTTAATAGAAAAGTTTCATCAATTTCCATAATCCCATCCTCAAGAGATTCGTTCCTGCAGATTTCCCCACATAACATTTGTATTCATCCATTACACTTAAAAATCAGCCGATATTTCTGCTTTCTCTTCCTCCATGTAAAACCTATAATAGCTACTTTGGCAATATTATATTATTCATTTTCAAAAATGAGAATTAGGACTCTCCTTATTATTTCCGGATATGAGAAAAAGTGTGACCTATACACTAAAAAGTGTTGAAAAACATAAAAAATCGACTATTCGCTTATAAAAAAATATAATAATATCGGGGAATCTCTTGTTTTAAGATAGGCAAGGTTTTTGCTTTAGTCCTGACAAATTGTTCGTTGTTCGTTTATTGTAATTTTACTTGCTTCATTAAAGTTACAATGGTTAAATAAAAGTTATTCATAATTAAATCTTATGTTCACTTTTTGATCCACATGCTCTACATACTACCCCCTTATTCCCAGAGGCGCCCATGAAAAATTTAAAGGCAAAAGATTTCAAACAAAAGCTCATAGCTATTACCTCCCAGGATCCGGCTCAGTGCTACCAATGTGGCAAATGCTCGGCTGGTTGTCCTGTAAGAGATTTTGCTGAAGCTCCCCCCAATAGAGTTGTAAGGTATGTTCAGCTTGGTCTTTATGATAAGGCGATGACTTCACCAACTATTTGGCTTTGCGCTGGATGCCAGACCTGCACAAGCAGATGCCCTCAGGAATTTGATCTTGCTAAGTTTATGGATGCCGTTAGGGAACTTGCAATTGCTTATGGCGTTAAATCCGCCGATAAAAAAACACAGGAATTCCATGAAGCTTTCTTGAAACAAATAGAGAATTTCGGTAGGGCTTATGAATTGGGGATGCTTATAGATTATAAATTAAAATCAAAAGATTTCTTCCAGGATGTGGACCTCGCTCCCTCTACATTCTCCAAAGGCAAACTCAGCCTTCTGCCGCATAACGTAAAAGGGAAACAACAAATTAAAAAGATATTCAAAGAATCTGGGGAGGTAAAGAAATGAAATTAGGATATTATCCGGGTTGTTCCCTAAATGGCACTGCTAAAGAATTTAATTCTTCACTTAAGGAAGTCTTTGCAGCTCTTAATGTGGATCTCGAAGAACTGAATGATTGGTCCTGCTGTGGCGCAACTTCCGCACACGTTACTTCTCATATTCTTTCAGTCGCTCTCCCCGCAAGAAATTTACTCATAGCTAAAAAACAGGGACTCAATGAACTCCTCGCTCCATGCGCCGCTTGCTATAGCAGACTCGTTTCCTCCCAACAAGAACTTAAGCTTGATGAAAAAATGCGTATGAAAGTCGAGGATCTCCTCGAAGAAAAGGTCACCAATGGTCTGCAGATCATTAACTTGATTCAGATTTTCCAGAAGATTGGTTTGGATAAATTAAAAGAAAAGAAACAAGTCGACATCAGCAAAATTAAAGCAGCTTGCTATTATGGCTGTCTCTTAGTAAGACCTGTCGATATCGCTCTCCCCGATGATATGGAATCACCTGATTCAATGGAAGCTATCATTAAATCAATTGGGGGAAAAACGGTTGACTGGAATTTCAAGACTGAATGCTGCGGAGCCGCTCATTCAATTGCCCATACAGATATCGTGGAAAAGCTCTGCAAGGGAATAATCGATAATGCACAAAAGCATGGCGCAGATGTTATCATCGTTGCCTGCCCGATGTGTCATTCAAATTTGGATATGCGGCAGCTTAATATCATTAAACATTATCCGGATCATAAACCAATACCTGTTCTTTATCTGTCACAGCTTGTCGGTTTATCAATGGGTATAGATGAAAAGAAACTCGGGCTTGGTGTTCATTACATAAGTACAAAACCTCTGCTTGAAAAAATAAAAAGTGATGCGCTTCCTACTGAAGTAAAGAAAGAAGTTCCCGCGCCGCCTGTCTCAAATGACAAAATCAAAAAGGGGGTTGAAGCATGAAAATAGGTGTATTTGTTTGCCACTGTGGTGAAAATATTGGTAGGACAGTTAATTGTCCCGAAGTCTCCAAAGCATGCGCTTCTTTTCCAGGTGTCGTTCATTCGGAAGATTATAAATATATGTGCTCTGATCCTGGACAGAATTTAATTAAACAGGCTATTAGAGAGAAACATCTTGACGCGGTTGTCGTTGGCTCTTGCTCTCCCCATATGCATGAAAAAACTTTCCGTAAAGCATGCGCTAGTGCAGGAATAAATTCCTACATGGTCGAGATAGCCAATCTGCGTGAGCATTGCTCATGGATTCATGAAGATATAAATCAGGCAACTAAAAAAGCCATCGACCTTATGCGCTTTGCGGTTGAGAGAGTTAAATTTAATCAGCCGTTAGAAACTATTAAAGTTCCTGTAACAAAAAGATCATTGGTTATCGGCGGAGGAATTTCCGGAATACAAGCCGCCCTCGACATAGCTAATGCAGGTTTCGAGGTCGTCCTTGTCGAAAAAGAACCCTCCATCGGTGGACATATGAGTCAGCTTTCGGAAACATTCCCTACTCTCGACTGCTCCCAGTGCATTCTTACTCCTCGAATGGTCGAAGTATATCAGCATCCTAAAATTAAACTTCTTTCTTATTCTGAAGTCGAACATGTTGAAGGTTTTATCGGGAACTTCAAGGTTACTATCAGAAGAAAAGCCAAATCCGTAAAAGAGGAATTATGTACAGGTTGCGGATTATGCGCTGAGAAATGTCCTATTAAGAAAAAAGCTTTAAGTGAATTCGATGAAGGTCTCTCAAACCGTCCCGCTATCTATGTCCCATTTCCGCAAGCTGTTCCTAATGTTCCTGTTATCGACAGATCAGTCTGCACATACTTCAAAACAGGTAAATGCGAAATGTGCAAAAAGGTTTGCGGCAGGGAAGCGATAGATTTTACCCAGCAGGATACATTTGTAACCGAAGATGTTGGTTCTATCATTGTAGCTACCGGCTACAAATTATATTCTATCGATAAGAAACCTGAAGACAGTATCTACAAGGGTTATGGTGAATATGGCTATGGAAAATTTAAGAATGTAATTAACGGTCTGCAGTTTGAAAGAATCGCTAGTGCCTCAGGACCTACTTCAGGAGAGATGTTGCGCCCTTCTGATAAAACTGTTCCAAAGAAAATTGTCTTCATTCAATGTGTCGGCTCAAGAGATGAATCAAAAGGATTCTCTTATTGCAGTAAGATCTGCTGTATGTATACTGCAAAACATGCAATGCTCTATAAACATAAAGTTCATGATGGCGAAGCCTATGTATTCTATATGGATATTAGATCCGGCGGTAAGAATTATGAAGAATTTGTCAGACGTGCTATCGAAGAAGATCATGTAAATTATATAAGAGGACGCGTTTCCCGGATTTATGAGGAGGATGGAAAACTCATTGTCAAAGGCGAAGATACCATCGCTGGTCTCCCGGTTGTTATTGAAGCAGACCTCGTTGTCCTTGCAACTGCAATGATAGCTCAGCAGGAAGCGCCTAAACTTGCGCAAACCTTAAACATATCATACGATAAATATGGATACTTTCAGGAAGCTCATCCAAAGCTACGTCCTGTTGAAACAAATACTGGTGGTGTTTTCCTTGCCGGGGCATGCCATTCCCCAAGGGATATTCCTGAATCAGTCGCAATGGGTTCTGCCGCTGCCGCTAAATCATTAGTTCTCTTTGGTGCAGATATGCTAGAGCGTGAACCAATCATCGCAAAAGTAGATGCCACTACGTGCGCTGGATGTTTCTATTGCCAGAAGGTTTGCGCTTATAATGCAATTGAGAAAAAAGAAATCAGGGATAGGCTCGGCAATCTTCAAAAAGTTGTCGCCTTTGTTAACTCAGGTCTGTGTCAGGGATGCGGTACTTGTAACGCAACCTGTCCTTCTAAATCAATTGAGCTTATCGGCTTCAAAGATGATCAGATATTTGCTCAGATAAATGCTTTTGCAGAGGTATAAATGGAAGAAAAATTTGAACCTAAAATAGCCGCTTTTGTCTGTAACTGGTGCACGTATACTGGTGCCGACCTTGCCGGTACTTCACGACTTAAACAGGAAGCCAATGCCCGCCTTATCCGCGTCCCTTGTACCGGAAGGATTGACCCCGTGTTTATTATTAAAGCTTTTGAAAATGGCGCCGATGGTGTACTAATCTCTGGATGCCATCCGGGTGACTGCCATTATAACGCAGGTAATTTCCACGCAAGAAGAAGATGGATCCTATTCAAAAACCTATTGGACTTTATTGGCATTGATTCCTCCAGACTTTATTTCTCATGGGTCTCCGCCTCTGAAGGAAAAAAATGGGTGGATATTGTTGATGGCGTTATCGATGCAGTAAGAGCTAAAGGTCCATTCAAACAATATAAAAAAATGAACAAGGAAATTGAAATTCCTGTTGCCGCTGAAGAAGGAGTTTCTGTAAAATGAATGAACTAAAACAAATTTGTAAAGATGCCCTCTCTGAAAAGAAAGCCCGTTTCATTATCGGCTATAAAGAGGATAAGAATAAAAGAATTAAACCATTTATTGCAAAGACTCCGGAAGATGCTGAACAGCTAACCTTTAATCATCATGCTGTTAATAATCTTGCAGTTTACCTTCCCCGTTTCAAGAACAATGTCGAAGGCAAAATAGGTATCGTTGTTAAAAGCTGCGATCTTAAAGCTGTTACTGCTCTTATTCAGGAAAACCAAATAAAGAGAGATGACCTCTTTATTATTGGTGTAAACTGTAGTGGCGTTGTCCTCGATATAGCCAAAGAGTTTAATAAAGATAATACCCAGATAAAATGTAAATACTGCCAGGCAAAGACCCCTCCTTATTATGATGCCCTTGCTGATGAATCTAAGGATTTTGAAATGCCGGATGATGATCAGGCAGAATTAATGGCGAAGATCGATAAGATGACCTCCGATGAGAGACTTGAATTTTGGAATGCTGAATTTGAGAAATGCATTAAGTGCTATGCCTGCCGTCAGGTATGCCCCATGTGCTATTGCGAAAAATGTATCGTGGAAAAATCCGAACCGCAATGGATTGACACAAGCTCAACTGCACGCGGCAATTTCTCATGGAATATAATTCGTGCTTTTCACATGGCAGGTAGATGCATTGGCTGCCATGAATGTGAAAGGGCTTGCCCGATGGGTATCCCTCTTACTCTGCTTACTCGTAAAATGGGAATGGTTGCTTCCAGCGAGTTCGGCTATAGGCATGGTATGAGTTTAACTGAGCCGACTTTAATTGGAACCTATAGTACTTCTGATAAAGAAGATTTTATTAAATAAGGAATGGCAATGGAAGAATTAATTATAAGCATAGATAATCTAAAGGAAATTGCCCGCGAATTATTTAATAATGATTGCAGGGTGATTGGAACAACCGCAGAAAATAAGTTTAAAGTGATAGACGACCCGGAACAATTAATATTAAATCCCAATTCTGTTCCTACAGGTTCTTCCTTTAAAGAATTCTTCTTCCCGAAGACTGAACCCCTCTTCTTTTACAAACAGAATAATAGTTCTATAGATCTGATCGATCCTGTAATAGACAAAAGTAGAATAGTGGTTATTGGTGCTAAACCATGCGATGCAGCCGCTCTCCCTATAATAAGTAAAGTATTTAATTGGGATTATAAAGACGATCTCTTTAATACAAGAAATGATAATTCTTTGATAATCGGTATGTCATGTCATTACAATGATGAATTCTGCTTCTGCAATGACGTTGGCGGTTCTCCTGAAAATAGAAAAGGCTCCGATGTCTTCCTTAAACCCCTTGCGGATAATTATTTCAAAGCCGCCTCCGTTACTCCTAAAGGCGAAGCGTTCATCAAAGAATATCAGAAATATTTTGAAAAGGACCTTGGTAAGAATAAACCTCTGGTAAGGAAAGAGGAAAATCCAAACCATTTTGATTATGATAAAGTAAAGACTTGGCTTGATAATAACTTTGAAAATAAGTTCTGGGATACTGCCGGTGAAATGTGTCTTGGATGCGCGCAGTGTGCTTTCGTCTGTCCTACTTGCCATTGCTTCGATATTGTCGATGAGCAAAATGGTTCTTGCGCCGGCAGACGTGCTAAAAATTGGGATGCTTGCCAGTTCTCCTTATTTACTAAACATGCATCTGGACATAACCCCCGCGATAATCAGGAAAAAAGATACCGCCAAAGAATTTCTCATAAGTTTAAATACTATAACGATAAGTTTGATGAAATTCTCTGTACCGGCTGCGGTCGGTGTTCAAGAGGCTGCCCCGTTTCTCTCGATATCCTCCAAATAGTAGAGGAAATAAATTCTCTTTCTCAAAAATCTAATGCAATATAATGACACTGAGGAAATAATGGATAATATTTATAAGCCCGAACTAGTTGAAATAAAAGAAATCATTGACGAAACTCCCGATATCAAAACTTTCAGACTCCAGTTTAAGAATCCTGAATTGCAGAATAGCTTTAAGTTCAAAGCTGGACAGTTTGCAGAATACTCAGTCTTCGGGGAAGGGGAGTGTACCTTCTGCATCGCTTCCTCTCCAACACGACCCGAATACCTTGAATGCTCTTTTAAGCTTGCAGGTAAAACTACTTCGGCTATGACCAAACTTAATGTCGGTGACACTATGGGACTAAGAGGTCCTTATGGCAATAGCTTCCCCCTCGAACAAATGAAAGGAAAAAATATCGTCTTTATTGCAGGCGGTATCGGTTTAGCCCCCGTAAGATGCATTATCTGGAACGTGCTCGATCTTAGAGATCAGTTTAAAGATATTACGATAATTTGTGGTGCAAGAACTGTAGCCGACCTCGTTTACAAAAATGAGATTGAAGATTGGAAATCTATGTCCGGAATTAAAACTGTTGTATCAGTAGACCCCGGTGGTGAAACAACTGACTGGAAAGGCGAGATCGGATTCGTTCCTACAATCGTAGAGAAAGTATCTCCCTCAGCCAATAATACAATAGCAATTTTATGTGGACCACCCCTTATGATAAGATATACATTCCCCATCCTTGAAAAATTCGGATTCAAAGAAGAAAACATAATTACTACACTTGAAAACAGAATGAAATGCGGATTAGGCAAATGCGGAAGATGCAATATCGGAAGTGTTTATGTATGCAAAGACGGTCCTATATTCTCATATAAAGAACTAAAAACCCTCCCCCAGGAATATTAATACATATCCTCCATGCCCTTATTTGGTTCTTATTTACCGGCCTCAATTAAAATACGTAAAATAAATTTACTGAAACGTAGCGGTAGCGGGAAATGTTGTTTGAGCGAAGCGAGTTCATTTACCGCAGCGGAGTGAAAGTAAATTTATAGTATTTTAATTGCAGCCATGTTTCTTTTGCCACTTTTCTTACGTTAAGAAAAGTGGGCACATCCTTCTTAAATATAGTACTGCATAAGCGACAACGCATGTGCATAATACCCCCGCCCAAAAATATTTAGATGATTTAGCACATGATAAAGCATATAAATATTCTCCCTGTACTTCCATCCTTCTCTTAAAGGAAAAGCTTCATTGTATGCATCATAGAATGAAGCCGAAAATCCCCCGAACAATTTAGTCATTGCAAGATCAGCTTCTCTGTGCCCGTAATAAACGGCAGGATCAATAAGACATGCCTCTCCATTTTCATCTGTCATATAGTTTCCGCTCCATAAGTCCCCGTGAAGCAGGGATGGCATCTCACTGGAACCTTCTAAAATGGATTCTATTTTATTCCCTGTCTTTATGAATGCATCCCTTAAACTGCTGTCTGTATAACCGTTCTTTTCGGCAAGTTTAAATTGATAGAGAAGTCTCTTGTTAAAATAATAACTGGTCCAGTTCTTCTTGGTGGTTTCATCATTTATGTTCATCTGAGGAGTAGAGCCGATATAATTGTCTTCGTAAAAACCAAATTCATCAGCCGTAGACTTATGCAATAGTGCAAACTTCCTGCCGAATTCTTCAAAGAAATTCTTCTTCTTTGTTGCGCTGCTGATAAACTCCAGAAGAATAAATCCATCATCATAAAGAATTACTTCAGGGACTTTAATTGCATTCGCTTTTCGTAATTCCTGCAGACCATGTGCTTCTTTGATAAACATATCAGCGGGTGAATGTTCATTTATTTTTATTAGAAATGATATCCCATCTTCAAATGTTACCTTGTAAGCATTACTTATGCATCCTCCGGATAAAGATTCTGATTTCTTTACCCCCGATCCCCTGAAGCTTTCTATCCTCTTTGTAATCTTGCCGCTAAGACTCATCTTTTATTTTATCTAAAAAATAACCGCATGCATCTTCTAAGATATCAAGTACACTCTCAAATGCTTCTGGTCCCCCATCATAAGGATCGACAACTTCTTTTATATTATAATGCGAACAGTACTTTGCCATTTTATGTATCTTTGATGAATACTCATTATCCTTGTCAAGTTTATTTACATCCATGTAAATCTGGTCATCCATTGTTACAAGATAATCAAATTCCTTGAAGTCCTTTTTTGGATTGAATTGCCTTGCTTTATGGGTTAGCTTATAACCTCTCTCCAATGCATGCTTTAACATTCTTGGGTCAGCGCTTTCCCCGGTATGGTAATTAATCATTCCGGCAGAATCTACATGAAACTTGTCCGTTAAATGTCTCTTGTGGATTATTGATTTCATAATTCCTTCTGCTGCAGGGGAGCGGCAGATGTTCCCTAAACAAATAAACAATACTTTTTTCATAATGCCTGTTTTTGATGAATCTTTAAGATAGCTAAAAGGAGGTGAAGAAAAAACCCAATTCGTAATGCTCTGTACGCAAATTGTATAGTGAAAAAGACTATCTGTATTCCTTTCTCTACATATTTATTTGCAGTTCCTTTGATTATATGCCGTAAATGATGTATTATCGTGGCACTTCAATTGTGTATATATGTCCAAAAGATTATGAGGAATCGATGAAAAAATATGTCTTATTTCTAATGCTGTTGCAAATACCCCTATTTTCGCAATGGAACACTTCTGCTATAAAACTGGGCGCCTTTGATCCAAGCTCCGCAGGTACTGGTTTTATAGTTGGTTATGAAGGCTCGCATTTCTTTGATCCGCAATTTAGTTTCGGATGGAGCATCGACTGGTATCATTCCAATTATACCGATGCTACGGTTGTGAATAATGCTAACACTTCATATGGACCAACGGGCAATATTAACGAATTAAGAGCAAAAACTAATATTCATGATTTTCCCGTTATGGCTATTGCTACGGTAAGAATCCCTGTCACCCCATTTTCTGACCTGTATGCTTTTGGAGGACTCGGTGCTGAAGTCCTCTTTGTCAACTATAATAATTTTGTTGATCCGACTCAAAGTGATTTTAAATCAGCTTTCGATTTCAATTGGCGTATTGGTGTCGGCGGTACTTATGGGTTTGGAAAAAGAGCGGAAGTCTTTGGCGAACTTGCTTATCATTCTTCCTCGCCAAGCTGGACTTACGATGGATATGATGCAAACGGAAACAAAGTAACCTACGAAAGGGTTTTTGATATGAGCGGTATGATGTTTAGACTCGGTGTTAGATTTTATTATTAATGGATTATCGCAATCCCGGTCATTCTCTGGATATGGGTATTATTAATCTTCTTCTTTCATTATTATCATTATATTTATTTAATTTTCGGAAGTCATAATAACTAAATACTTTATCCGGATGGCAAATTCAGATTCAGGAACTGTTCACAAAAATCGCATTGCTTTAACGTCAGTTATAGCTGCGGTATTTCTAACATCATTTAAGCTAATAGTTGGTCTTTTAACAGGAAGCCTCGGTATTTTATCTGAAGCCCTCCATTCGGCGCTTGACTTAATAGCCGCCGTCATTACTCTCTTTGCTGTTAGAATCGCAGACCTGCCCGCTGATAATGAGCATAATTACGGACATGGCAAAATTGAAAACCTTTCTGCTATGATCGAAACGTTCCTTCTGCTTGTAACATGCTTTTGGATTATTTATGAATCAATAAATAGACTTATCAACAAACACCCCATTGAAGTAAATGCTTTCAGTTTTATTGTCATCATAACCTCAATAGTAATCGATTTCTCCCGCTCCAGGGCTTTATATAGAGTGGCAAGAAAATATAACAGCCAGGCACTTGAAGCCGATGCCCTTCATTTTTCAACCGATATATGGAGCTCGGCTGTAGTGTTGATTGGTTTGATAGCATATTCCTTGTTTCACTTTGTTTATGCAGATTCCATAGCCGCACTTATAGTCGCCCTGATTGTTCTAAGCGTTAGTTATAGATTGGGCAGAAGGGCATTTGATGTTTTGTTAGACAGGGCTCCATCTAAAATTGTCGATCAGATAAATCATGTTGTCGATCAAATACCTGGTGTTATAAAATATCATGATCTCCGGGTGCGTGAAGGAGGTTCCTATAAATTTGTTGAACTTAATATTCATGTTAATAAAGGATTGTCAATAGAAGAAGCCCATTCCATTTCTGAAAATGTTGAAGAAGAAATAGCAAAAAAGATCCCCCACTGTAAAGTTACCGTCCATATTGAACCCGACTAATACAATGTCCTAATTTGTTTCGTATTAAACGGCCTCAAATAATTTGCGTTTAGAAAATTTATGAAGCGGAACGTTAAGCGAAGAATTCTATTTGAGCGTGAGCGAGTTAATTCTTCGCAGTGGAGCGTAATAAATTTTTAGCAAAATTATTTGCAGCCATGTTTCTTTTGCTCCTTTTCTTGCGTCAGAAAAGGAGAATAGAAGTTATTTTAAGCTATATTCTTTTGGTACTCGTATGTTAG
>PLLW01000112.1 GCA_003141435.1 Ignavibacteriales bacterium | reverse complement strand
CAATAATTATATCATATTGCTGTTTGATATTAAGTCTTTTCCTTTTCAAAAAACTAAACATATTTTATATCTCCTACAGATTTATATTTTACTCAATCATCTTTTTTTATTGATTTATAATTATAAAATTTACCACCAGGGCTTGATTCTACGAAATATTGATGAAACATTGGAGCAATTGATAATAATTTATTTGCTGTTATTAATGATAGATTATTTAGTCCCTTAATAATTAGATGAACAGTTACGATTAATTGAGTAAGTTTTTCTTTCTCCATAACTTTATAATATAATAAATAAAGGTCGGCATAAGTGAATAAAATAAAATTTCTATTATATCATAATAATAATGATAAGTAATGCAAATATCTTATAAAAAGAAACAATAAGATTTCAAAAGGACAAACATTAATAATTATTTGATCTTGACATAATCAAACTTAAATTCTTTTTGAGCTAAATTGGCACGGAATAATTTTATATGTGAATATTCGTTTTTATTAAGCAACTCTTTTATACTTGACTCTAATTCTTTCGAACAGAATACGCCTAGATCAATCTGAACTAAACTTTCTGGGATCAGTTTAATGAATAATAAAGTATTATTATTATTATAACTTTTGTTATAACACAATTGAGGTGCTATAAAAAGTCTATACTCTTGTTCATATTTCCAAGACACTGATTTTGTAATCCAAGAATCTATTATTTGTGTTCCAAATTGAAGAGAGTTTGGTTCTAGTGTAGTATCGATTGAAGATCTTTCAGTTGAATAAACTATTTTTTTTATTTCAAAGGAATTATATAATAATTTAGTGGAATCAAAATGAAATCTAATTGNNGTTTATTTGTATAATGTGACCATAATAATATTTGATCAAGTTCTGTGGTTTCAGAAGATGCAAAACAAATAATTCTCCAAACGTCATCACCTTTGGCTTTTAATTTTTGTATACCCTCCCACATTAATCCAGAATTATATTTGTTTAATAAATTGTCAATTAGAGCTTTTTTATCTAAACTCTTTTTAAATACTTTTTTATTGAGAACTGAACCTTGTGATTTTAAAGTTTGATATACTTCATCAATATTGTTTCTATTGAATAGCTTTCTCTTAGTTTTATTTCTTGTCCAAGTACCTGTGTCTTTTGGTAAACCTTCAAATGGATCATTGAATTCAGATGGTATACTTACTTTTAATTCGCAATCTGATAAAGAATTAAGTCCATATTCATCTAAATATCTATGTAATATCATTTTAATTTAACTATTAATTAATTTGCTGTAAAATTAGATACTAATAAATTCTCGTCAAATATAAGATTAAAAACTCTTTCTTTACCTATGGCGAGGTGGAGGGTGTAGCGACAGCCGGAGCGTGCCCGGAGACGAGCAAGTTTAACTGACAATATAAATGTTCTGGAATGCCACCCAACTACTCAAGGTCGGAAGGTTTGTATTTGGAATAACTAGTCAATTTTTCCATAAAGGTTCATCTTGCCAATTTGGTTTTAAGCCAAGGACATTTGGATCAATGTTATTATAGGTGAATAATAAT
Organism: Ignavibacteriales bacterium; assembly: GCA_003141435.1. GTDB lineage: Bacteria > Bacteroidota > Ignavibacteria > Ignavibacteriales > Ignavibacteriaceae > Fen-1301. The sequence continues at coordinate 3,927 of PLLW01000112.1, read as the reverse complement.
TTGCTGAATCTTGCTGTCATATCATTATCAGGTTTAATAATATTAAGAAGATATTTCATACAGCAAAGATGAATATATAACATAAAATGTTCAGAAGCCGGAGGAACATCTTTAAGCCAAGGGAAAGGTGGTTTGCTCAATAGCCTCGGTCTACCCGGTAGATTTTTATTCCATAACCTACTATGATGTGCTACCATATTTCTGATTTGAGAAATAGATTGAAGCCAGCTTGGAAAATAAGTGTGGTTTACCAAACCAAATTCTATAGCAATAATATTTTTTGCTTTAATTATATTATTCAGGTTTCCATATAGTTTTGAGATTGTACCGAAAGAGGTAATTTCAATAGTTTTCCATGCCGGAGGTCTTCGTGTATCTGTATGGTACTTCAAGTAATGCTGCTTAATAAAATTTTCTTTCGTCTGCTGAAGTTCCCGATCAATTGAAATGAGTGTACTACTATGTTCCATTGGATTTTTGAAGTTATTAACATCTTCGAACCATCAGGGAGAGATTTCAAGAGATAAATTATAAATAAGTTTAGTCCTAAAATCAATTTCAATACTTTCAATTACATCAAAAAGAATAAGTCTTAGTTCTTTATCAAAATTGTAAATAGCTATAATATTTTCAAAAGTACTGTTTGGTTTAAAAATATGATTAATTTTATCAGCAAGCATTGGCCACCAATATCCCGATAGACGTTAATAACCGACTGACACTAAATAATAGCGAGCCATTTCCTCATCCTTAATAATCAGTCCTCTTTTCTTAAGCTGAGTGATTTGTTCATCAAATGTTTTAGTGCTTTTATTATATATCATATTCTATCATAAAGTTGAAAGACATTGTCCCTTTGGTTTACAAAAAGGTTTAAAAGCAAAAGACGCGCCCTTGGACACTGATCTGACGGGAAGTGTGGCGCGTACTGTTAATACAAAAATAGTAATTCGTTTTATCATATGCAAAATGATATAGGATATTTTCTATAGCAAAATCTATCAAGGATTATGCAGTAAAATCAGGAAACCTTGACTAACACCATTGTCATGTCATCATTTTGTTCGGCTTTGCCACGGAACTGCTTCAATGATTCCCATATCTCATCCATAAGTTTAGTAGAAGTGATATTTGTTTTGCCCTTAAGCAGATCAGCAAGCTTATCTTCTCCGAAGAATTCTTCTTTTTCATTTATCGCCTCTGTTATTCCGTCGGAATAAAAAGCGAATATCTTACCTGCTGATAAGGATATTTCCTCTTCAACTAATGTTCTGTCGAATATGGTACCTTTTTCAAGACCCACACCTATCCCCTGAGTCCTGTATGCAGATACAGTTCCGTTTGATGCGGCAAGCAGGGGTGCATGTCCGGCTCTGCATACTCTTACAATATTTTTTTCAAGATCAAAAAGAGCAAGTGTTATTGTTATAAACCAATCCTTTTCCATAGACACATACAGGTTCCGGTTAATTTCTATAAGGATATCACGAGGACTCTTATTGCCCATGCATGCAACCTGCATCATTGTCTGAAGCTTAGTCATATATAAAGAGGCAGATAATCCCTTCCCCGACACATCCCCGACAACTACAAATAACCTAGTGGGGGAAATCGGAATCAGATCATAATAATCCCCTCCTACCTGCATGGCGGGAACCATTTGCCCGCATATATCCAGCCCATTAACATTAGGATTACACTTGGGCAAAAGACTTTGCTGAATTTTACGCGCGAGGTCAAGGTCCCTTTCAATTCTAAGTTTGTTTGCTTCAGACCTGTATAACCTTGCATTCTCAATTGATATGGCTGCCTGATTTGCTGCTACATATAGAAGTTCCAGATCTTTACCCGCAAACTGTGAACCGGAATGTTTAAGTCCGAATAATAAAAGTCCTATTACCTTTGATTTTAAAATCATTGGAATAATTGTGTAGATATTATTTTCAATCAGCCAGCCGCTTGCAGTTGGAAATACATTAATAAAATCAGGCTGTTCAACAACCACATAAGCAGAGATCAGGGATTTTTCCTTATAATACTCTTCAATATTGGAATCGGATATAACAAGTTCGGTATGTTTCAACCCTACTGACCTCTCAAGTTTAAACTCATTATTCGGACTTTTAATCATTATTCCGAACTCTTTGATCATCAAAGATTCTACAAATGTAGCTTTCATTGCATTCAGAATATTATCAAGTCCTACCATTACTGATACATCATTGCTGAACCTGATAAGTACTTTCTGATATGCAAACTGTTCAGGATAAAATTTCGCTGTCAGGAAATCCTGGAACTTGTTCTTGGTTGATTGGAATACCATTGCAAATACTATAAAAATTACTCCAGCTATTATTCCCTGGTATTCAGTTCCTATCGCCTGGCTTACGCCCTGACCAATTACGTAAATAATTAAAAAATAAACGGCAGCTATAGTGATAGTGGCAAGTCCATATATGATAGTGTTTTTAACTACTATGCTCACATCCATTAGCTGATAACGGAAAATCGAAATGCCGAATGCTATCGGGATTATTGCAACAAGGAGAATGGGAGTGTAAAATTCGGGTGAATTGAACATCGTATCCGCAATACTGGGCGCAATATATAATGTATAAAAAATGCTCAATACCCCCAAAGTATATGCTGACAAAATAATAAAGACAGGTTTTTTATCTGCCCTATCTTTCAACCTGATATAATTAATAAATAGGGATATCAGCCCAATTACCATTGAACCAAGCAACAGTAAATTCAGATTATTAGAGTACGATTTATAAAAATCGTTTTGGGTTGGACGGAAGTAAACAAATAGTAGCCGGTAAATAAAAGAAACACCAAAAAGAATAATGGGGATTAGATAAAATGCCTTCCTTACCCATTTTTTTCTTGTAAAATTAAATGGTTTGGGAAATATCCAGAAGAAATGGATTATCATGAAAGGAAGGAAGGTTGCTGCTACTGTCCATGTAATATCAACAGGACCGCTGAACCATGGTGAATACTTTGCTCCGTCACTGGTAAAAAGATAAACATCAAATAATATAAAACAGGCTCCTATCCTGTAAAATAGTCTTTGCAGATATCCTTCCGGTTTTGCAGATACTACTATAAATCCTATAATAAGCCAGAACATGCCAAGTAATGCTAATCCTAACTGCCCAAAATTCAAAAGCTTTTTTACATATACTTTTGTTCCAATTTCCTTAGCCCCTTTCTTAAAAGTATAATCGGCATAATCTCCCGACTTGACTTTATTCAGTATTGACTGTGCAACAAAAACATCGGTAATGTTCTTTTTGTTTATAGAGATTAGCTGGTCCCCGTTTCTTATACCGGCATTCCAGGTTACACCGTTAACCTTTACTTTATCAAAAAAGATTCCTTTTTTTTCAGGTACCCATAAGCATTCATCATTCGAAGTCACCCGGACTACATAAACTAAGAATATGTGTGTTATTCCTATGATCAACAGGAATATTGCAGAAATTATTATAAGTCTCTGACGGTTCCGCGCTACAATATTTTTTAGTTTATCCATACCATAAAAATAAACTATTTCACTTTAATTATCATCAGTGTAATATCATCCGACTGTATCGTGCCTGCGGCAAATTCAGAAACTGATTTCCGGATATTTTCAGTTATTTCCGAAACGCTTAAATGAGCTGATTTCAGAACTAACTCCTCAAGTCTTTCATCTGAAAATTCATTTCCGTTCTTATCCATAGCTTCTGTTATTCCATCAGTAAAAAGAATAATTACATCGTCTTTCTTAAGAGATACAGTCGGTGACTCATAGGGAGTAAAGGTCTTCATCACACCGAGTATAATTCCTCCTTTATCAAGCTTTACTATTTTTTTATTACGTATCAAAAGAGGGGGATTGTGTCCGGCATTCACATAATTAAAGGTTAGATCGTTCTC
>PLLW01000105.1 GCA_003141435.1 Ignavibacteriales bacterium | reverse complement strand
TTATTTGTAATGGCTAGAATTAAAAATGTTGAAGCTTTTTGTGTTGTGTGCAATGGCATAAGGAAAATGGAATTAGCCAGTGATGTAAATGGACAGGAGAATAAACGCTGGGCTAAATGCAAAAAATGCAAGCAGACCATGGTCATTGATATGATTGAAACTCTTAAAGAGGCAAAACCTTCTCTTGAAGGTATTGAATCAGGAGATTGTTCATTATATGCTCCCTCGAAATCTTTTACAGTAGGTGAATCGATATATCACAAGAACTGGGATGATTTCGGGAAAGTAGTTTCCAAAGAAATATTATCGAACGGAAGAAGTTCTATAGCAGTAGAATTTCAGAAATCCGGACATAAGAAATTAATTGAATCATTAACTATTTGAAATTACCATTAAAGTGAGGTGAGAACTTGGTAGGNNATCTTAAAGGAATTTAAGAAAAGGACATTCTTTTTAAAGCCATCTATTAAAAAGAGAATGGAGAGGATTAAAGCTGCAAGAAGAGCTCACCGAACTGAAACCATGGAACATAGATTTTAGTTGATCTAATAAATTGAATTTTCCAGTAAGTAATTCCCACCCTAAGGTGGGAATTTTTATATTTGTACCAATCTATTTTAAGGTAATTTTTGGTTCGATAACTTCCGTTACATTATTATTCTGATAATTATTTTCGAAGTGCTGAGTAATAAGATTGAAAGCTTCATCAACAGTATTACAGAATGAGAACAAATTAATGTCCTCCTTATTGATCATCCCGTTACCATAAAGGTTTTCGAGATTTAAAATACTTTTCCAATATTTCTCATCATACACCACCATTAAGAGTTTCTTTTTTATTTTACCTGTCTGAACGAGAGTCATTATTTCGAAAAATTCATCCATTGTACCGAAACCACCAGGGAATACAATAAGGGCTTTAGCCAGATAAGCAAACCAGAATTTTCTCATAAAGAAATAATGGAATTCAAAGCTCAAATCAGGAGAGACATATTTATTAACGAACTGTTCGAAAGGAATACTAATATTAAGTCCTACTGAGAGTCCCCCCGCAAGTTTAGCACCCTTGTTAGCAGCTTCCATTATTCCAGGTCCTCCCCCAGTACAAATAATAAACCTATTGTAAGAAGATTTAAGCCCAAGGGACCATTCAGTTAACCTTTTAGATAATTTAACAGCATCCTCATAATAATTAGACATCAATACAGCGTGCTGGGCAGCTCTAAGCTTCTCAGCAAATCCTTTTGTCCTTTTAGGATCGAGAGTATTAAATTTCTTTAAGGCTTTAACGGCTTCATCTCTTGGAAGAATTCTAGCGGAACCGAAGAAAACGACTGTATCGACGACATTAAGTTTCTTAAATTTACCCTGAGGCTCAAGGAATTCGGCAAGTATTCTAAGGATTCTAGCATCTGCTGAATTAAGAAATTCTTCATTCTCATATGCTTTTTGGAGCGTCTTTTTTTTAACCATTTGTTTACATGTCCTGAAAAAAATATTTTTATACTGTTAATTAAACCTTTTATTTGGAATATGATACTTTATATTTCCAATGGGCCTTTCAAAATTTTTGAATGGCAAATTTAATCATTCTTAATAAGAAAACACACTTTTAATTATACTTTTTATGAAAAAAACATTTATTCTATTTTTGTTCCTCATTTCTGTTTCCTTTGCATCTTCAAAAGAAGAGATTAAAGGTATTATTGCCAATATTGTAGGTAAGCTACCCACTTCTACTAATGCAGGTATAATAATATATAATCCACTGACACAAGACACAATATTTCAGAAAAATGCGTTTTTTTCAATGACACCAGCTTCTAACACCAAATTATTTACAACAGCGACAGCACTATCATTTCTTGGGGGAAATTTTCCATTATTTACAAAGATAATGACCAATGACCTCAATATTAAGAACGGGGTAATTAATGGTGACATTTATATCAAGGGATATGGCAATTCAACCTTTACAGTTCAAGATCTCGAACTTATGGTCAACACAATAAAAAGCAAGGGAATAAGAAAAATAACCGGAAGAATAATTGGTGATGATACATATTTCGATGATGTTTATTTCCGAAAAGACTGGATTGCTGATGAAGTGGCAAATGTAAGTCTTCCCCCCATTTCCGCAATTGTAATAGACAGAAACCGAGTAGTAACCTATAAAAAAATAAGAAGAAGAATGAGGTCATATACGACAAATATATGTGATCCCCCACTATATGCAGCAAAACTATTGAGAGAAAAACTCGCTGCCGAAGGTATTGAGGTGGGCGGGACATGTATGAAAGGTGAAACACCGAGAAATGCAGTAATACTTGCTGAATCAAAAATTATTCTCAGGGATTTGATAAGTCTAATTAATAAACACAGCGATAACTTTCTTGCCGAATGTCTTTTCAAAACCATAGGCGCTGAGGCATCGAAACAACAAGGAAATTCATTTTATTCAACCCAAGCCATAACAAATTTCTTAGAAGAGAATGGAGTATATTTAAAAGGTACTTCTATTTTAGACGGATCGGGTATATCCAGATTCGACCATGTTACTCCGATATCTATATCCGGCATTTTAGAGAAAATGTATTTTGATATAGCTAATTTTGAAGATTATTACAAATCCCTGAGTATCGCCGGAGTTGATGGAACATTAAGAAACCGGTTTATCGGTACAAGTGCAGCAAACAATCTACATGGGAAAACAGGTACACTTGACGGAATTTCTTCACTATCAGGTTATTTAACTACAGCAAAAGGAGATGATCTGATAATCAGCATAATAATGGAATTTGATAAGAAAGGAAACAGATTTCATCATGAAATTCAGGATGAGATAGTGAAAGTTTTAACCGACTGGAAATAAAGATTTAGAAACTTAAAACTGAAAGGCTGTTTGAGATGAAACAGCCTTTTTTTATTTAAACTTCTTATGGTCGCCCAGGGGGGACATTTGGATTTTGTCTAGGAACAGTCGGGGTAGTAGGAACACTTTGTCTCCCGGATTTCTGTATGATACTTTCTCTATCGGATGCAGAAGATCTACCAGGCAGAAAAAACAAGTTAATGATCAATGCCAAAGCAGCCAAACTTCCGCCCAGCCACCATGTAGCTTTGCTCAAGAAATCTGCGGTTCTTCTGGTTCCAAACATGGAACCCATATTGCCACCGCCGAAAGTTCCAGCTAATCCTCCCCCCTTACTAGATTGAAGAAGAACCATGATTATTAAAAATATTGCAATGATTGTAACAAAAAGAACTAATATAGTATACATATTTTAACTCCTAAAATGGTAGCGGGGGAGGGAGTCGAACCCCCGACACATGGATTATGATTCCATTGCTCTAACCTACTGAGCTACCCCGCCAATAATTAAATTTTAGCCAGTAAATATAGAAACAATAGGATTTATTTCAAAGATATTTTCTTTTTACTTCTTTTTCAGCGCTTTCCATAAATAATCAATAAGGTCCGCAATTCCCTGTTTTGTAGCGGATGAAAAAATCAAAGTTTTCGAATCAGCATTTCTAATCTTTTTCTTACTAAGCTTTAATAATTCTTCTTCCGGGAGCAGGTCAGACTTAGAGAAAGAAACAATTTTAAGTTTTTTAGCAAGTTCAGGGGAATAGCTCTTTAATTCATTGAATAATATTGTGAAATCTTTCTGATGATTTTCAGAAGTTATATCAATAAGGAAAAGGAGGATTTTAGTCCTTTCAATATGCTTTAGAAATTTTATTCCCAATCCTTTGCCCTGATGAGCACCTTCAATAATTCCAGGAATATCTGCAACGGTAAAGCTCTGGAAATCTTTATACTGGACAATACCAAGGTTTGGCTCAAGGGTAGTAAACGGATAATCAGCGATTTTAGGACGGGCAGAGGAAATTGTTGAGATAAGAGTAGATTTACCAGAATTAGGAAAACCAACCAAGCCTACATCAGCAATTAGTTTTAGTTCCAAGATTATTTTTTTTTCATCACCTTCCCTGCCCTGTTCAGCAAACCGTGGTGCTTGATTTGTCGAGGTAGCATAATTGCTATTCCCCTTGCCTCCTCTGCCTCCTTTTGCAATTATTACCTTTTTATCATTTTCATCGAGGTCAAAAAGTACATTTTTAGATTCTGCATCCTTAATAATCGTACCCACAGGAACTTTTATGATAATATCCTCTCCATCCTTACCGTGCTTACGTGCAGAAGCTCCAGGGTCGCCATTTTCAGCAATATATTTTTTATGGTATCTGAAATCCAGGAGAGTAGAAAGGTTATGGTGAGCCTGAATATAGATATGCCCTCCTCTGCCTCCATCTCCTCCAGAGGGACCGCCTTTAGGGACATATTTTTCCCTTCGGAAGGTTACCGCACCGTCGCCACCTCTACCGGCTTTAATTTCAACTTCCGTATAATCGATAAACATATTAATTAAGCCTGATTAAAATAATTAGCTACAGCATTAGTAAGAGCGACAGCATCCCGAGAATATGGGTTAACCCTGTAAGTAAGAAAAACGCTTTTCAATATTTCGGTGGCTTCATCATAAGAAGAACATTCAGAGATCCTATCCATAGAAATCGCAAAATCTTCACGATCCTCATCAAATACTGATTTTACAATTTTTTCGATTTCTTTATCTTTAAGATAAGATAATAAATCATTGGAGAAATTATTTCTTTCTCTTAAATGCGAACCATGCCCCTTCTCAAATTCTGATTCAGCTTCAATTTCATCAGGAAGATTTCCTGTTTCATTGCTGCCTGCAAGAATATCCACATCTTCCGTGTCAACGGATATGTTGTCAACATCCAAGAGTTTATCTTCGGGATCATTTCCAAAGTCATAAAATTCCTCAAGAATTTCCTTGTGGGAAATATCCAATTCTATTTCTCCCTTATCGTCCTTCATCTCTTCTTCAAGTTCTTCGAGAGATTTGAGCTCGTCATCATATAATTTCAAAAGATCATCTTCTTCGGAAGAAGGAATAATTATCTCCTCATCACCATCTTCTTTAACATCTAAATTTTTATCACTAACGAAATCGAAGGGTTCATTCAGTTCGTTCAGCTCTTTCAACAAATCCTCGGTAGACTTTTCAGGCAGAGAGACAGGCGCTTCAGGGATATTGGGAGAATCCTCAATTGGAATTTCTAATTCTTCCGATTCCACAGCACCAGTCACCTGTTTATCCAAAGGAGTGGCAGAATAAATAATAGAACGTATTTCTTCAACAGAATATTTCTGTTTAGAATCAATGGGGAAAGCGCGCCTCAGTTTAAATAAATATTCAATAAGGTTTCTCTCCTTAAAGAATACTTCAACCGATTGGACCGGAACCTTATTACTGCTGTTCCCAATGTTCATAAAATCTGCGATTGAGTATAGAGAATTATCAACCAATTTACTTGATTGGGCAGAAAAGAGCTCTTTATCTATTTTATTAAGCAGGACTTCAAATTCAATCAAGGTTAAAGAAACTGATTTCTTTTTATTTAGGTATGATAATAGAATGTTTTTCAGGTATTCATAATAATAGATATAATTAAGGGAGAGTTTTATTTCTTCAATGGGCTTCAGGTCAGAATCATTAAAAATCAATTTAGACAATGACCACTTAGGGTGTGCAACAAAATTCACATTAAATGACACAGCCTGAGTAATAAGTTTCTTTAGATCTTCTACGGAAATCTTCCTTGTTTTTTTAACTTCTTCTCCGATGAGATTAAAATANNGAAAAGAAAGAACCGAGGTTCTTCACTTTATTTAATGAAAAATCGACTATAAATTTAATTTCTTTCTCAAACATTATTAATATTCCGAAATGTCAGGGATAAAATAAACAAATGTAATCAATATTGCTTATCAAGGTGTCAAAATAATAAAGGGCGAATTTACCGCCCTTTATAGTGAATTTAATATCTATTTTATTCTTTTTCTTGCCTAACAGACGCCCTAAAATATTCACGTCTAAGCTGAGCGATGACATCCATAGAAATTCCTTTAGGACATTCGGCGGAGCAAGCTTCGGTATTAGTGCATGAGCCGAAACCTTCTTTTTCCATCTGATTAAGCATAGCAAACACTCTTTTTTCCCTTTCCGGTTTCCCTTGGGGGAGCCGTACCAAGTGAGAGACTTTAGCACTAACGAAGAGCATGGCAGAGGCATTTTTGCATGCGGCAACGCAAGCACCACAGCCTATGCATTCTGCAGCATCAAGAGCTTTCTCCAGATTATGCTTAGGAATAGGTACAGCATTTGCATCTGGTGCGCCACCAGTGTTAACGGCGACAAAGCCGCCGGCAGCAATTATTCTATCAAAAGCAGATCTATCGACCATAAGATCTTTAAGGACGGGAAATCCTTTAGCCCTCCAGGGTTCAAGGACAATAGTTTCGCCATCCTTAAAATGGCGCATGTACAACTGGCAAGTAGTAATCCTTTTCAAAGGACCATGTGCCCTACCGTTAATAAAAATACCGCAGCAACCACATATGCCTTCACGGCAATCATGCTCAAAGGCAACCGGCTCCTGACCTTCCTTAATGAGTTTTTCATTCAGAACGTCGAGCATTTCCAGAATGGACATTTCAGTTGAGATATCCTGAATGTTATAATCTACAAAACGACCTTCGTCCTCGTTATTTTTTTGACGCCAAACTTTGAGGTGTAAATTCAATAATGCCATTATTTATAACTCCTTTGCGAAGGTTTAACAAATTCAAATTGAAGCTGTTCTTTATGCAAGACTTCGGGTTTATCTGCCCCGTTATATTGCCATGCAGCTACGTGAGAAAAATTCTCATCATCTCTTTTAGCTTCATTTTCTTCAGTCTGGCTTTCCTCTCTAAAATGACCCCCGCAGGATTCCATTCTTTGCAAAGCATCTTCAGCTATAAGTTCACCGAGTTCAAGGAAGTCGGCAACCCTAGCCGCTTTTTCGAGAGACTGATTTATTTCTTCATTAGTACCAATTATTTTAACATTTTTCCAGAAGTCTTCACGAATATCCTTAATCATTTTTTTAGCTTTAGTGAGACCTTCAGCATTACGTGACATACCAACATAATCCCACATAACCATACCAAGTTCTCTGTGCAACTCATCGACAGTTTTGCTGCCATTAACATTTAATAACCGATTAATTTTATCGCTAACATCTTTTTCTGCCTGTTTAAATTCAGGAGCATCGGTAGTAAGTTTATCTTTTTTTGATTGAGCAAGATAGTCACCAATACAATAGGAGATAATAAAGTACCCATCAGCCAATCCCTGCATCAGAGCACTAGCACCTAACCTATTAGCCCCATGATCAGAGAAATTACATTCGCCTAAGGCAAAAAGACCCGGAATAGTTGTCATCAAATTATAATCGACCCAAAGTCCGCCCATTGTATAATGGGAAGCGGGGTAAATTCTCATAGGCACTTTATATGGATCTTCATTGGTTATTTGTTCATACATTTCAAAAAGGTTACCATATTTTTCAGTAATTGAATCTTTCCCTAATCTCTGGATAGCTTCAGCGAAATCAAGATAAACAGCCTTGCCGGTTAAACCTACTCCTTTCCCATCATCAATCATTTCCTTAGCATTTCTTGACGCGACATCGCGAGGGACAAGATTACCGAAAGAAGGATATTTTCTTTCGAGGAAGTAATCCCTTTCAGATTCAGGAATTTCATTAGGCGGACGTTTATCATTAGGATCTTTTGGAACCCAAATTCTGCCATCATTTCTGAGGCTTTCGCTCATCAATGTTAATTTAGACTGATAACTACCGGAAACAGGAATGCAGGTCGGATGGATCTGAGTAAAGCACGGATTAGCAAACAGAGCACCTTTTTTATGTGCACGCCAGATAGCAGTTGCATTACATCCTTTTGCATTTGTAGATAAATAGAAGACATTAGCATAACCTCCGGTAGCAAGAATAACAGCGTCGGCGATATAGGATTCGATTTTACCCGAGACCATATCTCTAAGGACAATGCCTCTTGCGCGTCCATCGATGACCACGATATCCTGAACATCACTTCTTGGAAATATTTCGACATTACCCAGACCGACCTGCCGCATCATAGCGCTATAGGCACCGAGTAATAGCTGCTGACCGGTTTCACCTCTTGCATAAAATGTCCTTGAAACCTGAGCACCACCGAAAGAACGATTATCCAACAGACCACCATATTCGCGGGCAAAAGGAACACCCTGGGCGACACACTGGTCGATAATATTAGAACTTACCTCAGCAAGCCGGTAGACATTGGCTTCGCGGGAACGATAATCACCGCCTTTAACGGTATCGTAAAAAAGTCTAAATACAGAATCGCCATCATTCTGATAATTCTTAGCAGCATTTATTCCACCCTGAGCTGCGATACTATGAGCTCTTCTCGGGCTATCCTGATAGCAGAAAGCTTTTACTTTATAGCCCAATTCAGCAAGAGATGCAGCAGCCGCAGCACCAGCAAGCCCGGTACCTACCACAATAATTTCATATTTTCTTTTATTAGCAGGATTAACGAGTTTATAATTAAATTTCTGGTTACTCCACTTTTCTGCCAGATTACCGGCCGGGATTTTTGAATCTAATTTCATTTTAATGACCTCCCGTGTTATTGATATAGAGGAAATAGACCGGTATTAAAGCAAATCCGGCGCAAATAAGAATTGAAAAGATTACACCAAAACTTTTTATAAAAGGAGTATATTTATTATGCCTTAGCCCTAAAGTCTGGAAAGCACTTTGGAATGCATGTACAAGGTGGAATGCAAGCAATATCATTGCAATTATATAGAACCATGAATAAAGAGGGTTTTCAAATGCTTTAACTACTCCCTGATACATAGTATCATCCGGAGTTTCAAGTCGATAGTGTACGAAAAATGATCTTAAATGGATTACAAGAAAAATGAAAATAACAGAACCACTTTGAATCATAAAGCGAGAGAAGAAAGTACTATTCTCAGATGCCCTGTTAACAAAATAATGAATGCCCTTGGCATTTCTGTTAGTAATCCAAAGACGTGTTCCATTTGTAGCATGATAGAGAAGGAAGAAGAACAGCCCAAATTCAATAATCCGGAGAGGAATATTATAAGCGCTTCCCAGAACCTCTGCGTAAATAGTGTAGGCTTCACCGTTATCATTATTCAACAACAAGAGATTTGCTATTAAATGCTCGATTAAAAAGATATATAAGAATAACCCGGTTAGAGCCATAACCAGTTTCTTACCGACTGATGAGTCTATAAATGTTAAAAACCANNAGAGAAAAGAAATGCAATATTTTAATAAAGTTATGGGAATAAATTTTCTTTAACCTAATAATGGGCTATAATTACTCCAGGGGTAATATTTAATGAAAAGCGGGGGGATCAGATGTGCCAAGGGAGACTTGCAGAGTGTTGGGAAAGCTAAATTAAATACCGATATTTGCATTAATAATTGGAATTGGAGGATAAATGAAATTAACCCATCTTGATAATAAAGGAAAGGCAAAGATGGTGGATGTTTCTGAGAAAGAGATTAATCTACGGACATCGTCTGCCAGCGCAGAAGTTATACTTTCAAAAGAGGCGTTTCTTGCAGTAAAGAATAACACTGTTATAAAGGGGGATGTTCTCTCGGTTGCCCGGATAGCAGGAATACAAGCGGCTAAGAGAACTTCTGAACTAATACCGCTTTGCCATAATATTTTTATCTCATCAGTTTCAATCGAATTTGAATTATCAGAAGATGATAATAGTATAAGGATAACATCAGGGGCAAAAACAAATTCAGTAACCGGCATTGAGATGGAGGCATTAACCGCTGTTTCGATTGCAGCATTAACAATTTACGATATGTGCAAAGCAATAGATAAATCGATAAAGATTAAGAACATTCATCTACTCACAAAGACTGGCGGCAAAAGCGGAGGGTATATTGCCGGGAAAGATTAATATTGAAGATAATATTATGGCATCTGGAGTATATGGATGCTAAGTTTTAAGGAAGCTATCCAATTAGTAGAAGATGAATTCCTTAGGCTTACTAAGGATATTATTGAAGTAAACCTTTCGGATTCAAACGGACTAACTTTAGCTGAAGATATTTATACAGATGTAAATATTCCGGCATTTAATAATTCAAGCATGGATGGATATGCTATCAATTATGCAAGCGGTAAAAAATCCTGGGTTATTACAGGTGAGATATCGGCAGGTAATTTTCAGGATTACACTATTAATGTAAATTCTGCGGTAAGAATAATGACGGGAGGAAGAATTCCTACCAATACGAACGCTGTGGTTCCAATTGAAGACGTAAATGAAGATGGGAGCATGCTCCTACTAAAAGAAGGTATTGAAATTAAACTGTATCAGAACATCAGGCACAAGGGCGAAGACTTAAAATCAGGTTTGGCTGCATTAACCAGGAATACAGTATTGAAGGCACAGAATATTGCCCTTGCCGGAGCATGCGGAAGAACCAAGCTAAAGGTTTACCGGAAATTAACGATGGGTGTTTTAGCCACAGGTGACGAATTAGTTGATATAACAGCAGATCCGGGGGAAGATAAGGTGCGTGCGACAAACCTCTATTCCCTGCTTGCAGGAGTAAAGGAAATAAATATGAATCCTATTAATCTTGGAATAGTGAAAGATGATAAGGATTTATTAATGAATTCAATCTCATCGGCATTAAATAGCGATCTTGATATTTTGATAACATCGGGAGGAGTTTCAGTCGGGAAGTATGATTACCTAAAAGACATATTTAAGGAGGCCAGGGTTGAATGCATTTTCTGGAGAGTAAATATCAGACCGGGGAAACCTTTATTCTTTGGGAAATATATTAAAGGGAATAAAACGAAGCTTATTTTCGGACTGCCAGGCAATCCAGTTTCTTCATTTGTAGGTTTTACTCTTTTTATCAAACCAGCTATTCTTAAATTTTTCGGACATGAATTCTTTAATTCCCAAACAGCAATATTAGAGACTCCGATAAAGAAAGAAGATTTCAAAAGACATTTCATAAGGGGGAAGCTTAAATTAGATATTGCTTCAAAAAGATATTCTGTAAGTATTCCCAGTTCTCAATCATCCGGCAACTTAGCAGGATTAAGCGATTCAAACTGTTTAATTGTTATACCAGAAGAAATGATAAACCCCACTGCAGGAGCGAAAGTAGAATGTATAATAATATAACCGGATTTATATTAGCAGGGGGAAAAAGCGAACGCATGGGAACAAACAAATCCCTTTTAAGGATTGGGGGTATAACATTTATTGAACGGACAGTAAACCTTATGAAAGATTTATTCCAGGAAGTAGTTATTATTACAAATCAGCCAGAAGAATATTCATTTCTTAAACTTCCCATGGAAGAAGATATTCATAAGAATACCGGACCACTTGCCGGAATTCATTCAGCTTTAGTACATACCATAACAGATAAGAATTTTATAATCTCATGTGATATGCCTTTAATGACGGCAGAGGTGATCAGATATCTTATTGAATATCCAACTGATAAACTTATTACAATTGCCAGAGCAGATAATTTCATTCAGCAGCTATGTGGAGTATATCATAAATCCCTTATACCTAATATTGAGAAAATTATTGGAAAGAATAATACTGGGGTAGACGAAAGAAACCCCCGACAAAATAAAAGAGGATGCAGTATGTTGGAATTAGTAAAAAGTGTTGACTCCAAGGTTATTGATATTGAGAAAGAATACCGGAATTACCGTCCAGGAACATTTTACAATATGAACAGACCTGAAGAATATAGTTTCATAAAAGAGATGTTGTCGTAATGTCAGAACATCAAAAGGGAATAATAGCAGTTCTTATTGCTGCTATACTATGGAGTTCGGGGGGAATACTGATAAAGCTTGTTACACTCCACCCAATGCAAATCTCCTTTTTCAGAGGAATATTTGCAGCGATTGTTTTCGCCATTATATTCCGGAAGAAGGCATTTATTTTTAACGGAATGACATTCGTTAACGGGATATTTTATGCGGGTATACTTATTCTATTTGTAATAGCAACGAAACTGACCACTGCAGCAAACGCGATTTTCCTTCAATATACCGCCCCAATTTATGTCCTTGTATTTGAACCCCTGATAAATAAAACAGAATTCAAGAGAATAAATGTTATTACAATTTTTATATGCTTTGTGGGGATGATTTTGTTTTTTATGGGGGAACTATCTTTTACACATATTGAAGGAAATATAGTTGCCCTTTTATCAGGGATTGCATTTGCGGCTTTCCTTATAGGGATGAGGAACAATAAACATGAATACCAGTTCAGTACAATTTTTTATGGGAATATAATAATTACCCTTATTTGTATTCCTATGCTTGGATCTTTTGAAGCACTGAAGATGACAGACCTACTGATGGTTTCTTTCCTTGGGATTTTCCAGATAGGAATTGCATACGCGATTTTCACGTATGGGCTGAAGAGAGTATTCGCTATAGAGGCATCTTTAATAGGCATGATAGAGCCAGTGCTGAACCCAGTATGGGTAATGATCTGGTATGGGGAAGTCCCATCCTTTTTTGCGATGATAGGAGGAATAATAATAATTTCAGCAATAGCCTTGCGAACATTTATAATGGAGGCATATACCTCCAGCAAGATGAAGAAAAAGTTTACCTAATTATCTCGACATCTTTTTCGTAGTTCCTGATGATATCGTAATACATATCAGGGAATGGAGCTGATTTTCGGGTTTTAGGATCAACATGTACCAAGACTCCCAAACCATCAGCGATTATTTTTTGTGTTTTTGCATTTTCGATTACATGTTCGAAAGTAAGGGAGGAGTCCCTGATAAGGGCTATACGAGTATAAACATTAAGCTCATCATCAAAGCGGGCGTGATCAAAATAATTTATTTCATTTCTTACAATGAAGAAGAGGCGTCCATCCGAAAACCAGCCGCCTTCAGGCATGAGTCCTACTTCCTTAATGTATTTAAATCTTGCTTCGTCAAAGTAAACCAGATAGACTGAGTTGTTACAAACGTTAAGCATATCAACTTCATTGAACCTAACCGTAACGGTTGTTTTATGTTTGAATTTAATTAAGTCTGTCATAATTATTCAAATACTTCCTTTAGAATTTTTTTTGTTTTATCAATATCGGAGAAACTGACATCCAGATGAGTAATTACCCTAAGGAAATCAACTTTACCGACGCTGAGGAGGAGTCCTTTTTCCTTACATTTTGCTAAAGCTTTATCTACTGAAATATTCAAGGGTTTGAAGATAATGATATTTGTCTGGACGGCATCAAGATCAATTTTAATTGATTTCATTCCGCCCAATACTTCGGCAAGCATTTTTGCTTTGCGGTGATCCTCTTCGAGACGGTTGATATTATTTTTTAAGGCATATAAACCTGCGGCAGCAAGGATGCCAAGCTGTCTCATTCCCCCGCCCCAAGATTTCCTAATGCGGAAAGCTTCTTTGATAAAGTCTTTTGAGCCTGCGATTAAGGAACCAACCGGAGCGCCGAGTCCTTTGGACAAACAGCAGGAAATAGTATCAAAATATTTTGCATATTCTTTGACGGGGATGCCAGAGGCAACGGAGGCATTCCAAATTCTGGCACCATCGAGATGATAATGAAGGTTATATTTTTTTGCAAGCTTTCCGAGTTCAATAATATTATCGAGAGGTTGTATAGTACCCCCTGCCCTGTTGTGAGTATTTTCAACTTCAATAACTTTAGTACGGGGCATATAATACGCGCTTAGAGGTCGTATTGCAGGCTCGACCTGGTCAGGAGTTATCACACCAAGCTTACCATCGAGGGGATATAGCTGAATACCACTCAATTTAGCGGGAGAACCGGATTCATAGTTAAAGAT
>PLLW01000120.1 GCA_003141435.1 Ignavibacteriales bacterium | reverse complement strand
TCAGCCCAAGATCTTTTTTTCTTGTTTTCCATAATTCCTCTGAGATTTTATAGAATTGATTATTCTTTGTATTATTATTGTATAAAATAAGTTATTATCGAATAATTATCAAATATTATTCAGTAAATATCTTTGTTTATTGAATAATATTCATTTATTTAAAGAGTGTTTAAGGAGAGGTTAAGGTACTTTTGTCCTGAACAATTTGCCCTTACTTTTCCCTTGATGGAAAAGTAAGCAAAAGATCAAGGCTGCAAATAATTTTGCTAAAAATTTATTGCGCTCCACTGCGAAGAATTAACTCGCTCCGCTCAAACAGAATTCTTCGCTTAACGTTCCGCTTCATAATTTTTTTAACGCAAATTATTTGATGCCCCCTAAATAAAGAAAGATAGCATTTACAACTGCTGCCTCGTTCAATTGCTTTAAAATAAAAAAGGCGTCATAAATGACGCCTTTAGAAAAAACAAAAAAATATTTTTTAATCGCGAGCTTTAGCTTCGTTAACTACAATATTTCTTCCTTCTAATTTAGTATCATTCAATGCATTCATGGCATTTTTAGCTTCATTAGAATTTTCCATTTCTACAAATCCGAATCCTCTGGATCTTCCAGTTTCACGGTCTTTAATAACTTTTGCAGAAACAACAGTACCATGTCCCTCAAATGTTCTCTGAAGAGTATTATCATCAACAGAAAAAGGCAGGGAACCGACAAATAACTTAGTGCTCAATTTAGAACTCCAAAAATAAATAAATAATTTTCGGTTTATTACCGAAGCTGTAAAAATAGAAATAATAAAGATGATAACCTAATTAATTAAATATTAAAATTTATTCAATAAGACAATATGCAACTTGAAGAATGCTTAGTGACTAGATAACAAGGTGTTACAGGTATTTGGAAAATTAGTCGTTTTTATATTTTGCCACGAATATTTGTCATAGATTACGTTATTTAACACGTAAAAGTATTAAGTTAATAGTATAACATGATAATTTTGAATTATCGCTAAAATGTGCAATAAAGATATATATTAGAATAAAATCAAATAAAAGCTAAATAATGAGGAAAGGATGAAAATTATATCTAAGGATTTCCGGGTTCAAGAAGGAGAAAAGGTAAATCTTAAAAAATGGCATACAATTGTGAGTCCTGTTTATAAAACTAAGGAGGAATATAAAAAAATACTTGGAAAACATGTTGAGCAACTTAGTTCGCTGCAGCAAATTTTATATGCATCGGACCAATATGCCTTACTACTGATATTCCAGGCTATGGATGCTGCGGGAAAGGATGGTGCGATTAAACATGTAATGTCAGGAATTGATCCACAAGGGTGCGAAGTATATAGTTTCAAACATCCCAGTGCCACAGAACTTGAGCATGATTTTTTATGGCGTACTTATAATTGCCTTCCAGGGCGGGGACGGATAGGTATTTTTAACAGATCCTATTATGAAGAGGTATTAATTGTCCGNNTAGATATGGAAAAGCATCTTTACCGTAACGGGACAAGGATAATCAAATTCTTTTTAAACATTTCGGAAAAGGAGCAGAGAAGGCGTTTCCTTGCGAGGATTGATGAACCGGAAAAGAACTGGAAATTCAATCTTGCTGATATTGAAGAAAGAAAATTTTGGAAACAGTATATGAAAGCATATGAAGCATGCATAAGTGCAACCAGCACAAAGGAATCGCCATGGTATATTGTACCCGCTGACGACAAAGAAAATTCAAGGCTTATTGTATCGCGGATTATTTTGGATACTGTGAAAAAGCTCAAATTATCTTTTCCAAGATCGGATGAAACACATGAAAAGGAATTGCAATCGATAGGAGAACAATTGTCGAAGATAAATGATTAGTTTTGGAGAGCTGCTCTTGCCGAGAGCCCCTTTTTAATCAGTTAATAAAAGATTCCCTTGGATAGGAATAAACCTTGTAGCAGCATCAATAAGGGAGGTGGCAGTAAGATCAGTAACACCGTAAACTTCCACTTCGACATTGGACTCTTTTTTAATTTTATTTACCAGAAGGTCAAAGTCTCCATCACCTGAAGCGAGCACAATGATGTCTGATTTCTTTGCATAATCCAAGACATCAATTGTAATCCCAACGTCCCAATCACCTTTAGCGGAACCATCGCTTCTTTGAATAAAGGGTTTCAATTTTATTTCAAAACCAATATTTTCTAAAATTCTCTGAAATTTCATCTGTTTGTTATCCCTTTTGTCGATAGCATAGGCAATTGCTTTTACTACTTCCCTATCTTTGGTAATTTCTGTCCAGAAAGCAGAGTAATTAAAGTGACAGTCAAAGGTTTGCCTGACAGTATAATATATATTTTGAACATCGACGAACATTGAAACTTTTTTCAAATGGTTTTCTTAAAAGATGAATGGAATAAATCATTTAGAATTACTTATACAAAGTAAATAATCCAGATATTGAATCCGAGCGAATTTATCAACGGGCGGTTAAAGAGAGGAAAACTATATTTCTGTTTATTATTAATTATGAATTGAGTTTAATGTTTAAGTCGCAGTTAGGTTCACGCGTAAGGACATATTTCATTCTAAAATAAACTGTAATAATTCCTATTAGAGATAAAATGACAAGCTGTGCAACCTCAGGAATCACTTCATTCAATCCTGCCCCCATCTGGGTAATCCTGATAAAAGCATTACTAAAAGGAGTAAACGGAATAAATTGAGAAATCACCTGGAGAAACCATGGCATACTCTTCAGCGGCCATGAGTATCCGGAAAGGAAAAACATAGGGTATGAAGATAGTGCCATTATTTGAAGAGCAAGCAGCTTTTTTTTGATGAAAGAGGCGATGAAAAATCCAAAGCAAATAACGGGAAGAAGAAACAAAAAAGTCATAAAGAATATCAGCAACCAGCTCCCTTTTTGATTTATGCTAAATATATTGAAATGCAGAGTAAAAAATAAAAGAGCATAGCTTTCAAACAGCAAAAAATAAAACAGGCTTTTTCCGACAATTGCAGCCGACACGCTATGTTTGGCTTTAATAAACAGGTCCATAAATGTTCCAAGTTCTCTTTCCTTTGAAACGCTCTCTGAAATTCCCATAAGGAGGGTCTGCTGTAAAATTAGAACAAGAATACCGGGGATAATAAAATCTCCATAAGTCCCAGAGGGGTTGAAAAGAAATTTTACCTCCTCATTCAAAGGTTCTGAGATCATAAGTGCCTGATTATAATTATATCCATTCTGCTGAAGTGTTTTTAGTTTAATTTCATTATTGAAATTCAAGACAACTTCATTAACAGCCTTATTTATATCATTTGACACCAGAAACCTTGTGGAATTGATTAATAATTTTATAGATGTGCCCTGATAGGATTTAATAGAAGATTCAAAACCTTTTGGTATTATAACCGCCGCCTGAACAGCTTCACGGTAAATCAGGTCACGCGCTTCTAAATAATCAGAGGCTTCCCCGGTTACATTTAGAAACTCATCCGAATTAATATTTTTTATAAGTTTTTTAGAAAGAGTAGATTTATCCATATCAATTACAGTAATTGGAACATTTCTTTCTGTTTTATTAAAGTAGATAGCAGCATAAAAGAAGGAATAAAATAGAGGTGCAAGTAATATGATAGTCCTAATATCTATGTCATTAATTATAATATTGATTTCTCTTTTAAGAATTACAAATAATCCAGTCATTCTCCTTTTCATATTATGCAATTCTCTTTTTGTATAATTTAATATGATGTCTTAATGATAGCGAGACAACGATTAACGAAATGCACAGGAAAATGGACATCTTGAATACATCGGAAAGGATATAACTTAAAGGCGTTCCCATCTGATAAATCTTTAAAAACCCAGAAAGGAATGGTGTAAACAGTATAAATTGTGCAGACAAGGCTATTGCTTTTGGCATAGCCCATAGTGGGAATGTTAAACCGCTGAAGATAAAGGCAGGAGTATTATAAAACAAAACTATTTCTGTAGCGAACATCTGGTCATGAAATAAGGAAGAGACTGCAATAGCAAAGAAAAAAGAGACGATAACAAAGAAGATCAGATAAAGGAGAATTAAAATTACATGCCCATTTATACTTATTCCAAATAATGGAAATATCACTCCCACAAGAATGAACATATTCACTGAATGAATCAATAAGTGAGGAATAGATTTCCCTATAATAATCGCAGATACTTTGTTGTGGGCAACAGTTAATAAATCGGGAAAAGTATTATGTACGAACTCTGAACTAATAAGCAATACAGAAGTAAGCATTATTATCATCATTAAAGTGAAGACAGCGAGTCCAGGAAACAAATATTGCTCATAACTGTAATTGGGATTACACATTATTTGAGTATCGATTTTAACCGGATTAACGATATCCATTCCCTGGTTTTCAGTAGCTCCTGACGATCTAAACTTTTGGAGAAGTATGCCGGCTGAAACTGTTTTAATTATTTTAACACCATCATTAAGGATATTATTACTTATAATCAGGTTCATTGAGTTTATAAAAATAACCGGGTTGCTCTGCTTCCCTTTTTTTACATCTCGCTCCATATTCTTTGGCAAATAGAATGCTCCCTTTACATTGCCTTTCAAGAATTCCTGTTTTAATTCGTCAAGAGAATTAACATATTTTACTACTTCCATTGATGGAGTCGATTCAACATAACGTGTTATCAGAAGAGAAAGACTACTTTTATCTTCATCATAAACAGCGACAGGGATAGCTCTTAATAAAGCGCTCCTTAATATCAAGGCAAAAAGTAAAAAGATAACAGTAGGAGAAATAATAGAAAGTATGTATAAAGATCTTTTATGAAGAATTCTTGATAATTCCCTTTTCGCCACATTGATAAAAGCATACTCTTTTTTCATAAAACTACAATTTTATATTTACAGACATACCAGGGCGAAGACCTTCAATTTTATTTTTACTTCTTAATCTGATTTCGAATGTTTTAATATCAAATTCACCTTTCTGGTTTGTAGGTTTCCAATTAGCAAATTCACCTATAGGGGAAATGTAGCTTACTTCAAATTGATATTCCTTATTATCTAACCCAGGCACTTTACCGGTAAATACTTTTCCTTTAGATATTTTATTCATCAAATCTTCTTTAAGCTGAATTGTAACCCATATATCGTTAAGATCAAGAACTGTAAACACAGGATATCCGCTTGATACAATTTCTCCCACATCAACTATTTTTTTCTGCAACTCGCCGTCGACCGGAGATTTAAGAAATAACTCCTGCGCATAAGCCAAGGCTTCATTAAGACCATTTTCCCCCTGATGGGAAAGTCCTTCTGCCATTTTAATTTCTTCAAATCTTGCACCTGACAAGACCATATCATATTTAGCTTTTGCCGCATCCATCTGTTCCCTGGCGGCTTTATACTGGAATTCATACTGGTCCTTTTCCTGTGCTGAAAGAAGGCTATCTTTATAAAGGCTCATCATTCTATTCCAAGTTTTTTCAGCCAGATCGAATTGATATTTTGCCTGCAGAAATTGTTTCTCAACCGCATCTTTTTCTTCAGATCTTGCGCCATTAAGAACCATTTCATATTTAAACTTAGAGGTTTCCATTAATCCTCTTGCCTGTTCGACCTTAGCGTCCATTTCCTTGCTTTCAAGTTTTGCAATAATATCACCCTTTCTAACCTGATCCCCTTCTTTAAAATAAATAGAATCGATCCTCCCAGGAATTTTTGAAGAAACATCCACATCAGACACTTCGACAACACCGCTCACAATTTGCGTATCATCTTTCCTTCCACCTAATATCAGAACAATTATTCCAATGACTACCAAAATTGCCGGGATGGACAACACTATATAAATTTTTTTTAATTTCATCTTTTTACCTTTTATCCTTTTGCCAAATTTTAATAATTTCCTCGGGGATACCCGCTACAGTATAGAGTGCAGTTAATTTCTGATAATATTCGTATAACGAAAGTTTGCTCTCAATGAGATCTTTTTCCAAGACCAGGCTGGCATCAATTACTTCAAGTGAAGTGCCCAGACCAGTTTCAAATCTCTTATTATTTAATCTTAAATTTTCCTCAGCCAAATTGATTGTTTCCTGAAGTTTCAGATATCTATCTTCAGCATTTGCTGCATCTTTATAATTTTTATTTACAAGGAGTTCGAGTTTGCTTCTGGTATCGGCCTGGAGAAAGCTGATCTCTTTTTCCAAATGCGAGGCAGACTGAAGATTCAAATAATCCTGGAATCCATTAAATATATTCAAGCTTGCATGAACGCCAACAGTCCATCTTGGTTCAAGCGACGACAGATACTGAGGCAACATTTCATATTGTCCAAATAAAGCTACTTGAGGGAGTAATTTCGAAAATTCCGATTTGTACTTAAGATTTGCTTCATCTCTTTTTAATTCCAGTATTTTGAGCACCGGTTGAGATTGTGCAGTTGAATTCTGATAAATATCGACTGAATCAAGTCCTCCGACAAAAGATAAAGTGTCATTGATCCTGACCGGATAATCATCCGGTGTTCCCAGAGTTGTGCGTAAATTTAGCATTGCGAGATCGTACTTATTCTTTTCATCAAAAAGATCCCGTTCAGCATCGGCTACCGCAACTTTAGCCCTAAAGTAATTATAGTTAGCGATTAATCCTTCTTTTAACAGCTTACCAGCTTTTTGCTCATGGGACCTCATTCCTTCAAGAACCTTCTCTCTTGTTGATATAACATCTTTTAAAAGGATAACGGTTAGATAATTATTAACCACCTCTTCTATTATTTCGTTTTTTGTTTTCTGCAATTCAAGGTCAGAAGACTGTTTTTCATCGGAAGAATATTTTTTAGCGGCAAGGAGTTTCCCCCCCATAAAGATAGGCTGCACTCCTGTAATAGTGGCAGTCCAATAATCCTGTTTCTTAAAAGTTTCAGAAAATGGCGGAATGACACTGTTAAGCTGATTAAAATTGTTTTGGAAAAGCAGACCCCTCTGCTGATCTGTCAAAGAAGGCTTTCCTTGTAATAGATTATAAACGTTTGCAAATTCTGTTTGGTTCTTTGCCTGCAGATTTACAATTACCTCCCTAATGGGACTTAAATCAATTTCCAGCGGGTCGTTAAGATGGGTATAGCCTCCAGTCAGATTAATTTTAGGCAAGAAGTTACCCCATGAGCCAAGATCCTCAGATTTTTTTTGTTCATATTGTTCACTGAACTGTTTAATCTTATTGTTATTTTGAAGCGCCACATCAATTGCATCCTTTAATGTTAATGACTGGGCATTTGTATTATAACAAATCATTAGAGACCAAAGGATAAATAGTGTTTTTTTCATTGTTTGTCCGTCTTAAATGAACGATGGTTCATTATCAAGTAAAAAAATTTATTTTAGTATTCCCCTTTTAATAATAAGTTTTACGTTCTGGCGCAAGGTAGTTAATTGAAAATTCTTCGAATCTTTAGCCCAGTTTTCAAGAAGATATTTCATTCCTCCCATAAGAAAAAACTTAAATACGGTGACATTTAAATTAGAATTGAGCGAACCTTCTTTAATACCTGCTTCTATAATTTTCTCTCCAGTACTAAAAAATTCATCGTAAAAATGAAAAAATGTATTTGTTTCCTTTTTCAAATGGATCTGTTCATTCACAAACACGATAGCCAAGGGGGGATTTGCAGAAAAAATATCAAAAATCAAGTCTATTAAATACTCAATTTTATCTATGGCAGACAGATCGTGGCGCTTTTGGATAAGTGATATTTCTTTATACAATTGTTCCCAAACATTTTGAAAGATACGCGCAAGGAGATCCTCTTTATTCTTATAATAAAGATAGACACTACCAGAGGCAATGCCTGCCTCACTAGCTATCTGACTAATCCTTGAATTATGGTATCCATGTTTTGCAAATACCTTTATTGCAGATTCGAGAATACCGGCTTCTTTATTTCCTTCTTTATTTCTCATATATCATAAATGAACGATGGTTCAAAAATAATCCTATATTACATCAAATGCAAGTCAAACCCAAAAATATTTTTATTTATTGTGGAGAAATGCAGAAATGGGAGTTAAGTCACAACATTCCAGGAGATATTTGTATTTATTAAAGAATGGAGTATAATTTCTTCCGTATTTATTAATAAATAATTCAGGATATACAATGAAAAATATTCGTTTTTTATTCCCCATTCTTTTATTGCTTGCCCTAACAGGGATTCAGAGTAAATGTTATGCACAGAATACGCCAGTTCTTTATTTCTGTGAAAAATACGGAGATGATGGAGAAATCGGGGTAAGCGATCGGTTTACTACGGGATATTTAACTGTAATGGTTAAAAGTTCAACAGCGCTTGGATTAACGGATTGTCATATTCAGCTTGATAGATATATTGAGTCATCCGGACAATTTGAATTCTACAAGAAGTTCGATTACAAAATTGACCCAGACTCGAAATATGTTTTCTTTGCTAAGAATGAAGACAGCGACATGAGTTTTGAAAAGCCTGGTATTTATAGAGTATATTTATTAGACAAAAAGGACAATACAGTAGCAAGCGCACTTGTACAGATAATTGAAAAATAAACAGATTTGAAATGGTTCTTCTAAAAAGGAGAACCTTTTTAGATTATTTAAGAAATTCTATCGCAAACCAATAAAGGAGAGCGGCTAACAGGGCGGTAATAGGAATTGTTATAACCCATGCCCAAATCAGATTCAATGTTACTTTCCATTTAACTGCCGATAACCTTTTAATTAATCCTGTTCCTATAATAGCCCCAGTAATAGTATGAGTAGTGCTTACGGGGATACCTAAAAGAGCAGTAGTAAACAAGGTTATTGCGCCAGCTGTTTCTGCGCTGAATCCCTCAAAGGGTCTGAGTTTAGTAATCTTCTGTCCCATCGTTTTTACAATACGCCAACCACCTGAATAAGTTCCAAGGGCCATAGCGGACTGACATGCAAGAACAATCCATAGCGGAATAGAATCTGTGATCTTCAAAAACCCACCAGTTACCACTGCAATGAAAATAACTCCCATCATTTTCTGAGCATCATTAGACCCATGCCCCAAACTATAAGCTGCCGAAGAAAGGAGCTGAAGCCTCCTGAAATTTTTATCAACGCGGTAGGGAGACATGTTTTTACAAATATGGAGCACAGTTATAGATAAAACAACGGCAACTACCATACCAATGAGAGGAGCCAAGAAAATAAATAAAATGATTTTAATAACTGAATCCATGAATACCGCACCGAAACCGGCTTTTGCAATTGCAGCGCCAACGAGTCCACCGACCAAAGTATGAGAAGAGCTGGAAGGGATGCCAAACCACCACGTAATTAAATTCCAGGCAATAGCAGAAATCAAACCGGCTCCGATTACTGTAAGATCAACAACATCAGGATGCATCAAATCCTTACCAATAGTAGAAGCGACATGTAAACCAAGGATTTCAAAGGCAATAAAATTAAAGAAAGCTGCCCAAATGACCGCATATCGAGGAGACAGGACTCTAGTGGACACAACCGTTGCGATAGAATTTGCGGCATCGTGAAAACCGTTTATAAAATCAAAAGATAAGGCGAGGAAAATAATAAATAATAATGTGAACATCAGATTTTCGTAAAAAGTTATGAGTTTTTAATAAGTATCTCAATAATTATATTAGCAGTAGACTGACACATATCAGCGGCAATTTCCAGCATTTCAAGAATTTCTTTTTTCTTAATTAAATTTATCGGATCTTTTTCCTCAGCAAAAAGTTTTTTTAGGGCGGCTCTATAAACGTTATCAGCCTCAGTTTCCAAATCCTGAACGGCTTTGCATTCATTTATCTGACTACTTTTATGTTTAATATCCTGGAGAGCAATATCCAATTCTTTAGTTTGCTGAACAACTATGGCAGCCATTTTTTCAGCATACTCTACTTTTTCTGTAACGCTGTAAGTATCAACTCTTGATGCTGCACCGACAAGTATTTCCCCAATATTATCAATATTTTTAATAAGAGAGAAGATATCTTCTCTATCCAGAGGGGTAATGAAAGTTTTATTTAATCTTTTAATAACTTTTGATTTAATTTCACCGCAGCGTTTTTCAAGTGGTTTTAATTTTAAAAAGATATCCTTATCATAAGTATCTGCTGCAAAAAAACCATGAGTTAATTTGGCAATTTCCTGCACATGCGATATACTATCCTTAAAATCTTCGAAGTATCTTTCTTCTTTGGGAAGTAATTTATTAAACATATTTCTGCCTTTATGAATTAAAAAACATATCTTTTTTCATATCAAACTTACAAAAATTGAAATAAAGAACATCAGCACCATTATAAAATAAGAACTTTTTCTCCTCTTTCTATACAGAAAATCTGTTGTTTTTGTGATTTTCAGGTTTCATTTCTCTATTTATTTTTTATATTTTATAAAGGTAATTAAAGGATAGAGAATAAATGTTTTTCCCCATAATTCACCGGCAAAGTATTTATCCGTTGATTTTAATTTATATTATAATACAAGGTTTAGTTTTTTCCAACATATATCCCCAAAAGACACCCAATAAAGAAATTAAGGGAATATATCGATTAATAAATGAGATCCAAGACGGGTTTGAAATATGCATAGTGGATGGTCCATTGGTAAGACAGAAAATTTATCCGGAGTTTCTTTACGGAGGAAATGAACAACGCTATTTATTTAATCCCAGACATGAGATATGGATAGATAATTCAATTTCGGTTGAAGAATACAGATATACAGTTGCGCATGAACTAAACGAAAGAAATTTAATGGCAACATTAGGTTATACATATTCAGAAGCGCATGACAGTTCGTTAAGGTTGGAAAGGGCGATGAGATTAGCTGATCTTGAAACAGCAAATAGACATGAAGAAGAATTGTCAAAAGTTGCGTCTTGTGACTGTGATAGAATAAAAGAAATACCTGAACTGGGGGATTCTGTTAAACTCAAAGACATTTATTTACAATTATATTCAGTGCGTAATGAAATTTCTATTTGGATAGTAAACGGGTCAAATGTAAGAAGAGGCATTTATCCTGATTTCGGGTTTAGCGGGAATGATCTTGCATATTATTTCATTCCCAGAAATGAAATATGGATTGATGCGCAAATTTCCTGTGAAGAGACGGAATTCTCAATCCTTTGCGAAATGACAGAACGAAAATACCTTGCAACCGGTAAAGGATATGATTTTGCTTATGAAAAGGGGCTAAGTGAAGAAACAAAATTCCGGAATGAGAAGCACAAAGAAGCATTAAACAAACCAACTGTAATTATTCCAAAACAACCTGACCGTGAAAAAGGAACCGGTACCGAGAAATAATATTGAATATTAAATTTCGATCCTTTTCCCTTTTGTTTCCGGAAAGACCCAAATCCATATTCCTGTGAGAAGCGCAAACACCGCGGCAATGGAAATCCCTCCTGCCAGTCCATATTTAATTGCAATGTATGCAATAATAACAGGGGTAAAGAATTGGATACCTCTTGCAAGATTGAAAGCAGAACCCATGGCGGTATTACGTATTTCGGTGGGGAACAATTCTGCAAACAAAGGACCATATCCGCTGAACATCCCTATCCCAAATCCGACTAAAAACATAAATATTAAAATCAGAAAAGGATAAATCACAATACTATCCCAGAGAAGTGTTATCATAATTAGACCGACTGCCATAAGCACAGAATAAACAGAATAGGTGGGTCTTCTACCATATTTATCTGCAGCAAATCCAAAGGAAAAATATCCCAACAAACCACCGAGTTGAGTTATAATCATCCAAACAGCTGATTTAGTGAGAGTAAAATGCCTTGCCTGGTTCAGGTAAGCAGGCAGCCATGAATATGTGAACCAATATGCGGACATATCAAAGATTGCAAGGATTAAAGAGAAGATAAATAATTTTCTATACTGGAAAGAAAAGAGAGCAAGGAATTTGTTCTTTTCTTTTATACTTGTCGTTAAGGATATATTTTGTCTTTTAATCCACACGTCAGATTCAGGTAATTTTTTTCTAACATAAACCACAATAAGTGCCGGAAGGACAGAAATAAAGAAGCAAGCCCGCCATCCGATAATGGGAGAAAGGAAGCCACCGACAACAGAGGCAAGCAGAATACCAAAGGGGGCTCCGGTCTGCATTATGGCTCCATAACGTCCCCTCATTTTGGGAGGGAAAGTCTCGCCGATATAAGTTTGTCCAGTTGCCCATTCACCGCCAACACCCAGACCGGTAATAATCCTGAAAAGGAGAAGCAGAAAAAGGTTAGGAGAAATACCACATAAAAAAGTACCGATGCTGTAGGTTACAATTGTCAATTGCAGCATGGTTTTTCTACCATATTTGTCAGATAAAATACCGAATATTACACCACCAATGGCAGTAGCAGCGAGCGAGGTTCCCATAACGTAAGATAACTGTAGGTCCGAGAAATGAAGTTCTTGCCCTATTGGCAATAAGAGGAAAGAGAAGAGGATAAGGTCGTAGAAGTCAAATACCCATCCAGCCCAGCTTATGAATAAAATTCTGAAATGCAGTTTCCCCGGTTTTTCTGATTCATTTAATAATTTGTCCGGCACACTTCACCTCCGTTTACTTAAATACTAAAACGAAAAGGGTATTACATTAATAAAATAATTAAATTCCTTTTAATAAGACATAGAATTATTAAATTCACTGGACAGCTATTTAAAGTCATAGAAGAGAATAAAATGAACCGGGAATATTTGCCACTGCAAGATGTTGATCATAAAAGGTGGAAAGATTTCTTATAATAATCAAGCGTTATGAGACATAATTATTTGGTTTAATTTTAGCTGTTCGATGGCATTGGGCGTGACGCTAATCATAATAATGTATTGATTCTCCATTCTATCCAATATGTATGGATTTTATTTAATTATATTCGGAATAATTAGTTTTTATATCTTTTACAGGTTTGAACTAAAAGTAGATAGTCCAACATTAATAGGAGTTTATTTACGATAAAGAGAGTATTAGCATTTTCTAATTTAACAGCGTTTATGAATTACAGCGCAACATTTGTAATTACTGATCTACGAGAATACATTAAAGAAAATTAAATCACATCATAAGTAAATAAAAATGAACATAACCGGAATTCAATCAAGAACATTAGTTTTGATAATATTTTTGGCTGTTATAAGTGGACAAAAAGCATATAGTCAAAATTTCATACCGGAGTCTACTCCGAGCAACATACTCGCATATAATTTATATCCATTTTCAATATATCCACATGCAATAGTCGATACAACAATTGAAGAAGGTTCTCCTGAAGGGGACACACTTGTCCAGGAAGAAAAGCCAAGACTTCTTCCTGATAATATTAGTTTTGGTGAAAAAGTATTCTGGGGAGAAAACGGAGTTTTCAGAGGATTAGGAATTGCATCACCATTAACACCTGAGGTCAGGAAACATGAACTTGCCGTAAGACGTACTATGCTAACGATGCACCAAATAGGAGGATTTATAGCTTTGGCTTCGATGATAGGAACGGCATGGACCGGGCAGCGGACAATTGATCTCCCAAGGAACAAAGCGCTGAAGAATGCTCATCAGAAAATGATTATTGCAACTATAACCACATATTCGATTACGGGACTGTTGTCTATACTTTCTCCACCTCCACTAATCCGAAGAGACGAGGGAGGTACTACCGCCATTCATAAAACGCTGGCATGGTTTCACGTAGCAGGAATGATTTTGACTCCAATTTTAGGTTCAATGGTCAGCCAGAGGGGTGTTAAGGAAAGTCTGGGCATCAATATAGATAAGGCACATTTTCATCAATACGCCGGTTACATTACTACTGCAATTTTTGCAGCATCAATGATTGTAATAACATTATAACGGAGAGATAAGTATGGCTAGTAAAAATTATTTTCTTTTATTGGCATTATTGTTTTTAGTTACGACTTCCAAGGCACAGACAAAGAAAATACAGGCAGACAAAAAGGAATCATCGATTACATATCAAATGACACATCCGTTGCATGAAATAGAGGCAACGAGTAAAGATGTAGGCTGCTGGGTTGATCTTGATCCCGCAAAGAAGGAAATATATCATGTTTATGTTCAGATTGATGTAACAACCTTTGACGGCGGAAATTCGAACAGAGATTCGCATGCTATGGAAGTTATAGATGCTATTTCATATCCCAAGGTAAAGTTCACCAGCACCAGCATTGTTCAAAACGGAGATAAACTAAAGGTAACCGGTAAGCTTACTTTTCACGGAGTAACAAAAGAGATAAATTTTGATGCATTACCAAAGTGGGAAAGCAACAAACTTACAGTTATCGGGAATTTTGTTATTAGTCTGACCGAGTTTAAGATAGAGAGGCCATCGCTTTTAATGATACCAGTAAAGGACGAACTGAGGTTTTCATTTATAGAAGTTTTTAATTTATAAGATTTTTATCTGAATATTTTCTAAATTTTAGTAAATATTTTAGAGCAATATTATGGACAGACGAGACTTCCTTAAAAAAAGTATACTGATTGGTGCGGCGGTTGGGACAGCTCAATCCATCGGAAGATTTTCAAATTTATTTGCTAAAGAAAGATACTTTACGCCAAAAGGTTATGATCTTGTTGCAATCAAGGGTGGAGAACCCCAAGCGATGTTTGACAAGGCGATTGAATCTTTTGGAGGGATGAAGGCATTTGTTAAAAAAGGACAGACTGTTGTTCTTAAACCGAATATCGGATGGGACGTATCTGCTGAAAGAGCCGGCAATACCAATCCCCTTCTTATTAAACAGATCATAAAACATTGTTTTAATGCCGGCGCGAAAGATGTTTACGTATTTGACCATACCTGCGATTACTGGAAGAAGAGTTATTCAGACAGTGGAATAGAAAGCGCAGTAAAAGACGCAGGGGGGAAAATAGTTTCGGGAGAAAGCGAGGGATATTATCATGAAGTAGAAGTTAAATCCGGTTCAGTACTTAAGAATGCCAAAGTACATGAACTTATCCTTAGCAGTGATGTTTTTATAAATGTACCCATATTAAAACACCATGGATCAGCGGGTATAACGATCGGAATGAAGAATTTGATGGGTATAGTATGGGACAGACGTTTCTGGCATCAGAACNNTATTGTTGATGCTTATAATGTTATGAAGAGAAACGGTCCAAAGGGAGTATCAAAAGAAGATTTAGTTATGATGAAGTCCTTAATAATATCAAAGGATATAGTTGCCGCAGATGCAGCAGGGGCAAAACTATTTGGAACAGAACCTGAGAAAGTAGATTATATCCGGATTGCAAATGAAATGAAGCTGGGTGTGATGGATTTAAATAAGCTCTCGATAAACCGTATAATTATGTAATTTAATGAACTTTGCTCTTTTGAGAAAAATCAGGATAGCTGTTTCGCTTTTATTATTTGTTTTGTTTACTGTCATATACCTGGACCTTTCGGGGATAGTGGCTCAGAAATTATATAATTATGTAACTTATCTTCAGTTCATTCCTTCGATATTAAAATTCATAAGTATAATTGGCATTTCGGCAACGGGTTTTATAGTTGTAATTGCATTTACATTTATGTTTGGGAGGGTTTACTGCTCAAGTGTTTGCCCGATGGGGACCTTGCAGGATATTATTTCTTTTATTTCAAGGAAATTAAATAAGAAGAAACATTTTAGATTAAAAAAAGGGTACAAGATATTAAGGTATTCTTTGTTAGGGGCTTCGATTATTTCGTTTTTCTCAGGAAGTCTAATTTTAATAAACCTGCTTGATCCTTTCAGCAATACGGGAAAGATATTTACAAACCTAGCGAGACCGATATTAATTTTGGTGAATAATTTTACCTCCTTCACTTTGGGAAAATTAAATGTATATTGGTTATATCCAGTTGAAATAAGGGGAATAAGTTATACGGCAATTGGATTTTCGCTAATTGTGCTAGCGACTGTTGGAGTAATGTCATTTACAAAGGGGAGGTTATTCTGCAACACGATTTGTCCTGTCGGAACACTGCTTGGCTTGTTTTCAAAATATTCCCTTTTTAAAATTTCAATAGACAGGGACAACTGCATTAGCTGCAACCTATGCGAGCAGGTATGCAAGTCGGGCTGCATTGATAAGAAGAATAAGATAATATATTTTGACAGATGTGTAAGTTGTTACAACTGTTTTGAAGTTTGTCCCAAGGGAGGGATAGGCTACGCAAATTCAATATTGAAACGGAGGGAGATAGAGCCGATAAAATTTGATAACAAAAGGAGAGAGTTAATATCCAAAACATTTTTATATTTAATAGGCTTGTCTTCTATATCATTGGGGCAAATAAAGGTTATTCCAAAGAAGTTAAGCAAGATTCCGAACCTTAAGAAGAATGCGGTTTCGCCACCGGGGTCCAGAAGCATTTCGCACTTTACGGGAAAATGCACAGCCTGTCATTTATGCGTTAGTGCATGTCCGACTCAAGTTTTACAACCATCATTATGGGAATACGGGTTTGTGGGAATACTTCAGCCACATATGGATTACAAGGCAAGTTTCTGCAACCAGGATTGCATTATATGCGGACAGGTTTGTCCCACAGGAGCGATTCTTCCATTGACGGTTAATGACAAGAAGGTTACGCAAATAGGGAAGGTAAATTTTATAAAAGATAACTGCATAGTTGAAACAGAAGGAACCGAATGCGGCGCATGTTCGGAACATTGCCCCACCAAGGCAGTGCAGATGGTTCCCTATAAAAAACTTCATTTACCAGAAATCAAGAATGAGTACTGCATAGGATGCGGGGCATGCGAATTTGCTTGTCCAGTTAAACCTTATAAAGCAATATTTGTGGATGGGAACAAAATACATCAAACAGCAAAGAAAAAGATTGAAGAAAAAATTCAGCAAAAGGTGGATTTAAAGTCAGACTTCCCATTCTGACAAAGGGAAAAGGTACCAGTTTTTTGATCTAAAAAGGATGGTTTTTCGCGTGGCAAAAAATCGATTTTTGTCAGCTAAATAGTAGGGGGGAACTTTTTTTTGAATATTAATAGACAGAGGGGTGCACGAGAGGGGGGATTATTAAATGATACAGATTAAAATTTATTAAGGAATGGGTACATCAAATAGAACTTTACTATACCATTTGAGAACTGGAGAGCGGGAGACGGGAATTTAATATAATTTAAAGTTTGCCGGAACCAGTTCCAGAAACTTCCACCTTCGGGTAAAAGCCTGACGAGGTTATAGTCGAGACCTATGATGAATCTTCTTATATTCTGCTGATCGGGAGGTCCGGAAGCATTGGGCTTAAGATCAGAATCAGCGCCATATCCTATAGCGATATTGAGCCAAGGGAGCCAGTACTTTTTTAAGTTGTCGGGGAGGATATTATTAACATTTATGGAATACCAGAAAGTTGTACTGTTATAATCGTCGATAATAGTTTTAGGTCGATTTATATCGGCTTTTGTTGTCCAATCAGTCGGGATGTACTGCCATTTGGGAGTAATATTCTGTAAGACAGGGACATAATGCTGCGCCAAATAAAAAGCAGGACCAATAAAATCAAAATACCAATCGCTTGGGCTGAAGCCCCAAGTTTTTGCAAAGCCATCTTCTGTTTCTACATAAGTCTGATATGCGAGACCAAAAATACTACCATAAAGAGCGGAAGAATTATAATCAACGCCAGCGGTTTTTAAGGCTTCATCCATTCCATAGGCAAAGAAATAACCACCGTAGGCGTGTCCGCATTTATCCACCTGAAGGGCGGAGACCCAGTCCTCCTGAAAATGAAAAGATCTGCGCTGCCCGCTCCACCATGCATGGCTTTGATAAATGTGCATGATAATAATTGAAGTTAAAGTAACACCACCAATAATAGCAGTAGTTACAGGTTTAATTTCCGTTGTTAATCTTGGCTGATCGCCGGAGATAGTATAGCGTCTGTCGCCAGCGTAAGTAAATTGGGAAACCGGGAGATAGACATTGTTAGAATCGGAATAGGTTTTAGCATTTATGGTTGAATCGGGAGCTTTAGTTTGTCCCATTAAGAAACGAGGGCAAAGGAAGAAAACAAGGGACAACATGATAAAGATTTTTAATTTCATATTCCTCTGCAGTTTAATACATGCCAAAAATAAATGATATATTAAATGTCCAACCCCATAAATTATTAATAGAAAAATCGAGAGGGGGAAAATTTCCGGATCCATCGATATGGTAATTATCTAAAGCACTTGTAATCCTGTAGCTGATTCCCAAAGAGAGATGCGACCAGTCGTTCAGATCTATATTAGTATTCAATTGCGGTTCCCAAACTAGAAAATCACCGCCATATAAATTTGAAGGTTGAATATTAATTCCTGCCCCCCCCATAAATATTTCTGCGGATAAAGAAATATTATTCCCGCGAAAAAAAATGTATTCAAAATTCAATCCGCCTGTAGTAAATTTTATAAGAGTAGGAATACCATTAGCAGGGTTGATCCATCCGGCGGGTACATTAGAATTCAAAGCATAATATTCAGCACCGATAACAAACCTTTTATTTATTACCCATCCCCCTTTTATACCTAAAAGATTGATCACTTGCTCATTTGTTGTCGAGATCTTTAATACAGGAGCAATAAAAGCACCCTGCTGAGGTCGTATAAATTGCGAGGCAAATAAAAGGATCAGGAAAATTAAATGGAGCTTCCTTAATTCAGGCATAAAATTTTATTAAAAATTGACGAAATATACTTAAAATCATTTAATAAATAAGTATTGTATTCAAATTGTGATTTATAAATAAAGAGACTATTTTTAAAACACTATGGGAGAAAGCCTAATGAACTTCCATGCTAAATAATTCTTTAGAAACAGTAAAGTTTTCTTGATAAGCAGGTGATTATAAGTATGAATCCAAATAAAATCCCCATCAAGGAATTAAAAAGCGATAAAATCAATTCCAGATTTTTCCAAAAATTATCAGATCTTTCAAGAAAGGAATCGTCAGAAGTTTTAACTATTCTTGAAACCAGCCTAAACGGATTAAGCGGACAAGCAGTTGAAGAAAGAATAGAAAAGTATGGATTTAATGAGATCACTCATGAAAAGGAACGGGGATGGCTATGGCGTTTATTATTAGCAGCAAAAAATCCTTTGGTAATATTATTACTTGTTTTGGCTTCCATAGCATTTCTGACTGAAGATATCAGGTCAGGAATAGTTATGACCTTAATGGTAATACTTGGGGTAACACTTCGTTTCATACAGGAGACGAAGGCTGATAATGCCGCGGCAAAATTAAAAGCCATGATAAACGTAACCGCAACGGTAATAAGGGAAGGCATACAAGAAGAAGTGGCATTAAAAAATCTTGTGCCAGGAGATATTATTGTATTATCAGCCGGAGACATGATTCCTGCTGATGTGAGGATATTATCTGCAAAGGATTTGTTTTTAATACAAGCAAGTTTAACCGGCGAATCGCTGCCGGTTGAGAAATACGATTATTGCGAATCCAGGGAGAATGTAAATCCAATTGAATTATGCAATATCGCATACCTTGGGACAAGTATAGAAAGCGGTTCGGCAACCGCGGCAGTGGTAACGACAGGATCACAAACATATTTCGGAACAATGTCGAAGAGCATTGAGGGGGAGAAGGTACAAACCAGTTTTGAGAAGGGGGTGAACCGTTTCACATGGTTAATGATCCGATTTATGGTAATAATGGTTCCCATGGTTTTTATCATAAACGGTCTTACAAAACATAACTGGGTAGAAGCTTTTTTCTTCGCTTTGGCTGTGGCAGTAGGACTTACTCCTGAAATGCTGCCAATGATTGTTTCGGTCAGTTTATCGAAAGGGGCAATTCTTATGTCGAAGAAGAAAGTTATTGTCAAACGGTTAAATGCCATCCAGAATTTTGGAGCAATGAATATCCTTTGCGCCGATAAAACAGGGACACTTACAATTGATAAAGTAATTCTTGAGCATCACTGTGATGTTGTAAATGAAGAAGATGATTCAGTTTTATTAGATGCATATTTAATAAGTCATTTTCAGACGGGACTAAAAAATGTACTTGATAGAGCGATACTACAACAAAGCCATGTGATAAAGGAAATTTCGATCAATCAGTTTCAGAAAATAGATGAAATTCCTTTTGATTTNNTTATTAACTAAAGGAGCGCCTGAGGAAATCTTTAAGCGTTGTACGAAATTTGAACTGCACAATGAAATTTTGGAGATGGATCCTATTCTAATCCAAGATTTAAAAGAGGAATATGAAGAACTAAGCAGTGACGGATTTCGGGTTTTGGCAATTGCATACAAAGACATGGAACATAAGAAAATATATACTAAAAATGATGAGACCGATTTAGTGCTGAAAGGGTATGTGGCGTTTTTAGACCCGCCAAAAGAGACAGCGGCACCTGCTATACTTGCATTACAGAAACATGGTGTAGAAGTTAAGATTTTAACAGGCGATAATGACCTGGTAACAAA
>PLLW01000081.1 GCA_003141435.1 Ignavibacteriales bacterium | reverse complement strand
ATTCAGAATCAATGCTGAAAAAAGCCTTGTCATTTGACCCGAATATGATTGTTGCAAATTATCAACTTGCCAAAACTTACAGACAAATGGACAGAATGCCAGAAGAGAAAGCGTTACTTCAAAAGGTTCTTAAATTACCGATGCGGGATTTCCGGGATAAATTTGCAAAAGAAAAAGCTAATAAACGGTTAAATGGTATTTCCAAATAAATTGATTATACTTATCTAATCTTTTTATCATGATCTAATAAATTAGTATAAAGATATGTTCCAGAATAAAAATTTATCTGCTGTAAAAAACAATACGTTATTTAAAGGAGTTAGTGATACCGACCTAAAATTTAATTTCAAACTAAAAAATTTTATTGAAATAGGCGAAGGAGAAATTATTTATCAGTCAGGGGATCCAAGCGACTTTTTATATTTGATTATCGAGGGAGAGGTTAAGTTAAAAATACCGGGAGGGGCGGCCAATCCATTATTACTTAAAAAAGTAAATAATGATTTTTTCGGAGAAAAGGAAGTTCACGAAAAATCCGTTAGAAATTCATCAGCTGTGGCAAACAAAGACACACTTGTTTATGTAATCCGAAAAATTGACTTAAGCTCTATGGCCCAACGGAGCAAAGAATTGAGATATAATCTTTTAGGCAATTTGCAAGAAGATAACGAGATGGGGTCAAACAAAAAAGAAGCAGAATTTAATGGACTTACAGATAAATTACCTGAACAATCATTCTTTCAGCCTGATAATAATAAATCTGCAGAAATAACGAATTATTCGGAACCTGCAGTAATAGGAAATACCGGAGAAGAAATTAACGATGAGGCGGGATTAAATTATGAAACAGAATTACCTGAAGTATCAGAACTTAGAAATGATACTGAAGCGAATCATGAAAATGACCCGAAGATAAAGGACACATGGAATATTGAAGGTTCGGATTATAATGGGGAAAATCCGAGCATGAAAATGAAAACAGAATATCGAGAATCTAATTCGGAGCAAGCAAATTCATCATTTGAAAATTCTGCCAATGTTCAAGATTTGCTTCATTCCGACAGGTTAATTTACTTGAACAAAATAGCTAATTTTTTAATCAATGACATAAAAAATCCACTTATTACTATTAAACAATATTCTGAACATATAAAGAAGCAGGATGTTAGTAAGGAAATCAACCTTGTTCTAGATATGATTATTGAACAGGCAAATTTCGTAGTAAATCTTGTACAAACCACTTTAGGATATTCAGAAGGAAAATCCATTTCCAATCCCCAGCCGATATTATTAAGCAATGCCCTGGATTATATATTATCCATGTTAGCTGAATATGTAGAAAGCCGAAATGTAAAATTATTTAAAAAATTTGATGGGGATGGACTGGTTAATTTAGATAAAAAAGGGGTTTACCAAGCTTGTTTTCAAATTGCCAAAAATGCCTGTGATGCTATGCCACAAGGAGGTAATTTCTATATAGTAACTAAAAGAGAGGGGGACAAGATCCGTATAGAGTTAAAAGATAATGGATCAGGGATACCCGAAAGCATAAAGGACAGGATATTTGAACCTTTTATAACACATGGTAAAAACCAGAAAAGCGGCTTAGGATTGGCGATAACCGAAAAAATAATAAAAGAACATAATGGCATGATTTGGGCTGAAAGCTATGTTGGGGAAGGAACTGTTTTTACAATCGTTTTACCTGTCTTAGATTAAATTAAAATGGATTACAATGTTATTACTGTTCTAGGCCCGACAGCCACAGGAAAAACCAGGCTTGCTGTACAAATAGCAGACTATTTTAATGGAGAAATAATTTCTGCCGACAGCCGACAAGTTTACAAGGGAATGAATTTAGGGACAGGGAAAGATTATGATGATTACATTATCAATAACAACAAAATTCCCTGTTACATGATAGATATAATAGAACCCACTGAAGAATTTAATGTGTTCTCATTTAAAGAATTATTTAATAAAGCAGTTTCAGAAATTGCTGATAAAGTGAAATTACCAGTGCTTTGCGGTGGGACCGGGATGTATTTAAGCGCAGCCATTCAAAACTATAAACTAAATCAGAAAGATATTCATTCAAAGAAAGAATTAGAAAAACTTTCTTTTGAGGAATTAAAATCTCTTTATTTCAAATTAAATAAATCGCCACATAATACAACAGACATAGTTGATAGGAACCGAATAATACATGCCTTAATGATATTAAAGTCAGGAAATGATAATTATGCAGATACCAGTTCAATAAAATCATTTACGATAGGTATAGATCCGGGGCGAGAAGAAATTAAAAGGAAAATTTCTAGTCGATTGAAAATTAGATTAGAGTCGGGAATGATTGATGAGGTAAAATCTTTAATGGATAATGGAATAAGCCATGAAAGAATGGTATCCTTTGGACTTGAGTATAAATACATTGCCTTCTATTTGAAAGGAAAACTAAGCTATAATGACATGTTCCAGAAATTAAACAGTGCAATACATAGTTTTGCTAAAAAACAAATGACCTGGTTCAGAAAAATGGAAAAAGAAGGAGTAAGAATTAATTGGGTCGAATCAAATGATTTTATTAGGACAAAGACAATAATTGAAAGTGCCGGATTTAGAAGTTCATAAATATTTAAATAAATATTCGATTAAAGGAATTGATCTTGTCTGGAATCCAGATAATGAAATAACTTCCGCAGTTGTTGTCCCCGCCATCCAGGAATATGAAAATATAATAACACTTATTAAGTCATTAATTAAAAACAATTCAATTTATTTTCATAACACTTTGTTTATTTTCGTAATAAACAACCTTCCATCTTCCAATAATAAAGTAAAAGAAGAAAATAAAAAATCCATACAGATGCTGAATAAAATTGTAATTAAATCCCCGGTAGATAATTTTATTAAAAGTGTACTTGGGTCAGGATTAAAGGTCGGATATATAGATGCCTCTTCACCAGGCAAGGAATTGCCTGAAAAAGAAGGAGGAGTAGGGCTGGCAAGGAAAATAGGTATGGACGCTGCATTAAATATTTTTAATTATAAGGATAAAAAGAAAGAAAAATTATTAATTTGTTTAGATGCTGACTGTACTGTAAAAGAAAATTATCTTACAAAAAT
>PLLW01000089.1 GCA_003141435.1 Ignavibacteriales bacterium | reverse complement strand
GCAGGGGAATTACAAGCTGCCTTTGAATTATTAAAGCAAAAGCTTGCTGCAGAAGGATTGTTTGATCAGAAGTACAAAAAGCCACTTCCGGTTCTTTCGAAAAAGATTGGGATAATTACAGCGATTGACGGTGCAGCATTTCAGGATATGAAAAGTGTTGCCGAAAGAAGGTTTCCCCTTGTTGAAATAGTTGTCTGTCCAACGAGAGTACAGGGAACCGGGGCAGCCGAAAATATAGTAGAGAATATAGAAGAGCTTAATAAACACAAAGATATAGATGTCATTATTCTGGCAAGGGGAGGGGGATCAATTGAAGATCTGTGGGCATTTAATGAAGAAATTGTAGCCCGTGCCATATTCAATTCCCAAATACCCATTGTGACAGGAGTAGGGCATGAGGTAGATTTTACGATTGCAGATTTTGTTGCAGACTTAAGAGCTCCTACACCATCAGCTGCAATGGAACTGCTTACACCGGACAAAAACGATTTCATTTCATTTATTAGTGATTTTGAAAATAACTCATTGCAGCTGCTTGAAAAAATATTCAAATCCAAAAAGGAAAAAGTGCATAATGCATTGAATTCTTATGGATTCAGGACTCCGGCAGGTATTCTAAGACGCAGGGAGCAGGAAGTAGATAATATTCTGTATAAAATATTGCAGTGCACAGACAAGAATATTTTAATTAAAAATAACAGAGTTTCTTTACTTGTCAAATCTCTTGAATCTCATGATTTGCAAAGAACATTAAAAAAAGGTTTTGTTTTAGTTAAACAGGAATCTAAATTTATAACTCGTTCTGAAAATCTTAATCAGGAAATACCCGCTTCTCTTAAATTCTATGATGGCGAAGTAACTGTAAAAATATCAGAATAAGTCTTATCTTTGAGTCCAATAGTTTTACTGTTTATTATTTTTAATATAAATGAAAAAGAAAAACATAAATACATTTGAATCCGAACTGTCAAGACTTCAGGAAATCTCTGACCTTCTTGATAATGATGAACTTGATCTTGAAACTGCAATGAAACTTTATGAAGAAGGTGTGGAACTATCCAGTTCCTGCATCCAGACTCTTAAAGGAGCAGAAGTCAGGATAACCGAAATAAAAAAGAAGCTGGACAAGATAAAGACAGAAGATGAAGAATTTTTAGAATAACAGACGAGTTCGTTTTAATATGCTTGATGCCGATAAATATCCTGTCCTAAGTAAAGTTGAATTACCTGAAGATATTCGTAACTTGGATACTCTTCAACTTAAGCAGCTATGCACTGATATCAGGGAATATTTAATTGATACAATTTCAGAAACAGGCGGACATTTCGGCGGGGGATTAGGAACTGTAGAACTTACTGTTGCACTTCATAAAGTATTTAATACACCATACGATCAGATTGTCTGGGATACCGGGCACCAGGCATATCCTCACAAGATATTAACCGGCAGGAAAGATAAATTAAGTTCAATCAGAAAGCTTAATGGAATCAGCGGATTTCTTAAAAGATCAGAGAACGAATATGATACTTTCGGAGCCGGGCATGCCTCGACCTCTATTTCTGCGGCATTGGGGATGGCTGTTGCGCGTGATATAAAAAAGGAACCTAGGAAAATTGTTGCAATAATCGGTGATGGTGCAATGACAGGGGGCATGGCTTATGAAGCCATGAACAATTCGGGAATCATTAAATCCAACCTGATTGTAGTCCTCAATGATAATAATATGTCTATCGGACCGAACGTCTGGCAGATTTCTAATTACTTTACTGAAATGATAGCGCATCCCGATTATAATAAACTTAAAGGACAAGTCTGGGACCTTACTGGAAAACTTGATCATTTCGGGGACAGGATACGGAAAGTAGCAGGGCGCATTGAACATGGCATTAAAGCAGTTATTACTCCAGGCATACTATTCGAAGCTCTCGGATTTAGGTATTTTGGTCCTGTCAACGGTCATAATGTCCACCAGTTAATTAAAATATTTGAACAGGTAAAAGATCTAAAAGGCCCTATACTGGTGCATGTCCAAACGCAGAAAGGGAAAGGTTATGAACCGGCTGAAGGACATGAACAGAAGTTTCATGCTGCAACACCATTTGATAAAATGACGGGGAAGGTTTATAAGAAACCAGATTCCCTTCCTTCATATACTTCAATTTTTGGCAATGCTCTGGTAGAAATTGTTAAGGATAATCCTAAAATAATTGGAATAACGAGTGCTATGGGAGACGGTACTGGTCTGGATATTCTACAGAAAGCTTTTCCACAGAATTATTTCGATGTTGGAATTGCAGAAGAACATGCTGTGACATTTGCTGCAGGAATGGCTACTCAGGGAATTATTCCAGTGGTTGCTATTTATTCAACATTTCTGCAGAGAGGGTTTGACCAGATCATTCATGACGTTGCTTTACAGAAACTGCATGTTGTCTTAGTGCTTGACAGAGCCGGTTTGGTTGGTGCTGACGGACCTACTCATCACGGAGCATTCGATCTTTCTTATTTAAGGATGATACCTGGGATGGTTATCATGGCACCAAAGGATGAAGCTGAACTGAGGAATATGTTATATACGGCGATCCAGTATAAGGAAGGTCCTATTGCAATCAGATACCCGAGAGGATCTGCTTTTGGAGTCCCTATTAAAGAAGGATTTGAATTATTAGAAATAGGGAAGGCTGAACAGCTTACAGATGGAGGTAATGTTGCATTGCTTGCAATTGGTTCAATGGTGAATTATGCCTTGAAAGCAGCTGAAAGATTAAGAACGGACGGGATTTCTTGCGAGGTTATTAATATGCGGTTTGCCAAACCACTTGATACCGGTATGTTAGACAGAATAGCTAAAAAACATTCAAAGGTCATAACACTGGAAGAGAGTACACTGGTAGGAGGATTTGGTTCGGGGGTTCTTGAATACTTTGCAGAA
Source organism: Ignavibacteriales bacterium (assembly GCA_003141435.1). Lineage (GTDB taxonomy): Bacteria > Bacteroidota > Ignavibacteria > Ignavibacteriales > Ignavibacteriaceae > Fen-1301. Next base: position 1,037 of record PLLW01000089.1, on the reverse strand, counting down.
AGAAATTATAAATGTGATGTCTTAAGGATAGGACTTCCTGATAATTTCGTTGATCATGGCACTCAGGAAGAACTTCATCATCTGATTGGAATTGATCCTGAAGGGATAGCAGACAAAGTAAAAGTATTTTGTAGCAGTCATAGTGGTAATCAAAAAATAGAAATCTAATCTGCTTCGGAAAATCAGGAAATCTAGATTAAAGATTTATAAGAACTAAACAGACCTATCTAGCTGCCTCATAATTATTTTAACGATTCATCTATTTTTTGCCACATTGCAAATAATAGGGGAAAACAATCATTTTAAGTTCCTTGAATGCGGGGTTCAATTTTGGTATATTTTTAGTTCAAATTTTGATATGCAAAAGCCAAGGAGAAAATGTTGAAAGGAAAAAACGGGCAGGAAGTAATTCCTGTAAGGGAGCCTTCTATTGTTGATGATATGCCGGAAATACTTCCTATACTTCCTTTACGGGATATAGTAATCTTTCCCTATATGATCTTCCCTGTGCTTGTCGGACGGGATCAATCCATAAAAGCGGCTAATTATGCTTTAGAAAATACAAAATATATATTTTTATCTACACAGAAGAAATCATCAATTGAAGATCCAAAAGAAAATGATATTTTCACTGAAGGTACGATAGCTAAGATAGTTCAAATCTTAAAATTACCCAATGGGTTAATGAAAATACTGGTTGATGGACTTTTGCAGGGTAGAATTAAAGAATTTACCGAACGAAAGGAATTCTTCGAGGCGAAAATAGAGATCATTGTTCCTGAACTATTTAATGACCATGAAATGAATGCTCTTGTAAGACAGATGTCGCAGCTATTTAAGGATTATGTTAAGATCAGCAGGAACATCCCCAATGAAGCAGTGTCTGCTTTCGAAAATATAGATGAACCGGACCGTAAATTATATTACGTTGCTGCAAATATTACTCAGTCAATCGATGTTAAGCAAACCATTCTTCAGAAATTCGAATTAAAGGAACAATATTATGAAGTGATCAAAATATTGAATTCCGAAATAGA